>NZ_JBHWUI010000012.1:0-86790 GCF_042737525.1 Kitasatospora sp. NPDC059973
GTGCGGCAGTCATGACTGCCGCACGCCGCTCCCCGTCGTTTCCCGCCTACTGCTACGCGCAGAGGGTCAGTTGATGTAGACGTGCGGGTTGCCCGCGACCGAGCTGTCGATCACCGGCCCGTAGGTGGCGGTGAAGTAGCCGGTGGCGAAGCAGGTGCTCGGGCCGGACACCTTGGCGAACGCCTGGGAGGCGAACCCGATGGTCTGACCGGTGTTGTCGGTGGTGCCGGAGATGCTGCCGGGCGCGCGGTAGACGCAGGTGGTGGTACCGAGGATGGTGTTCAGCACGACCGTGGTCTGGAGCGGACCGGCCGCCGTCGGGCTGAGGGTCACGGGGTTGCCGGCCGCGTCGCTGACCGAGTTGGTGTACGGCAGGTTGTTGACCGTGATGCTCTTGACGCCGGTGACACCGATGACGTTCGCGGTGCAGGAGCTGAAGGTGTGGCTGTTGAGGCTCTCGGTGGCCACGCCCGGGGCCGCCGGGTTGCTGGTCACCGTGGCGGAGAAGGCGGAGACGGCGCACTTGATGCCGCTCGTGCCGGTGGCACTGGAGTAGAAGGTGGCGTAGCTGCCGGGGACCAGGTTGGCGGTCAGGACGTCGCCGACGGCGACGGCGGGGCCGCCGACGGAGGTGTGGGTCAGCACGGCTGAACCGGCGGCCTGGGCCGGGGTGACGGCTGCGGTCGCCAGGGCGACGGCGGCCAGGGCCGCGGCGCCGAGGGTGCGGCTGATGCGCATGAGGGTGCCTCTCTCCGTACGAGCTGGGTGGGGGAGCCCGCGGATTCGCGCTGGGATCGCGCGGCGGGAGCTGCCGCGGTGCACGCGGCAGGGTGGAGCGGAGTGGGGGTGCTGAGAACCTGCGGACACGCGTCCCGTGCCGTCGGCGGGCCCGGCGCCACGGGCCCCGCCGTCCGGCGAGGAGGTGCGGGAGGTGCGGTGGTGCGGGGGATCGCGGCGGTGCGGCCGTGCGATGAGGTGCCTGAGTGGTGCACGTCGACGGCTGCCACCGCCGGGCATGCGTTCGCCATACTGAACAGTCGGAACGCGTGGAGGTTTCCGTCGGCTCAGCGTCGTTCGATTGGAAACCTGCGAGTGTTGTAAACCAGCCCTTGCGTCAATGTCAATACTGAGCACAGGAGTTGGCGATGGACCTGGATGCCGTTCACGGTGCCGAGGCACTGCTGCTGCCTGGGGCGCGGACCGGCCGCGACCCGGCGCGGTCGATCAAGCGCGGCCCGAGCCGGCTGCCCCCCGGCGTGGTCGCCGCCACCCAGCGGGAACGCCTGCTCGACGGACTGGTCCACACCGTGGCCGAGCACGGCTACCAGCGGGCGACGGTGAGCGACATCTGCCGCGCGGCCGGGGTGACCAGGCCGGTCTTCTACGAGCTGTTCAGCGGCAAGGAGGACGCCTTCCTGGCCACCCACCGGCACGGCACCGGCGTGGTGATCCGGCGGATGGCGGCGGCCTTCGCGGCGGCCCCGAACTGGTGCGCCGGGATCCACGACGCCCTGCGCGCGATGCTCGACCTGCTGGCCCGCGTCCCCGCCTTCGCCACCATGGCGGTGATCGAGGTGGAGTCGGTCGGCCCGGCCGGCCGCCGTGAGCGCGAGCAACTCCTCACCCGGTTCCGGGCGTTCTTCGCCGAGGTGCCCCCACTGCCGGGCGGCGTCGAGGTGCAGCCGCTGGTGGACGCGGTGGTCGGTGGCGTCTACAGCACCCTCTACCGCTGTGTCGACGCCGGCCGGACCGGCGAACTGCCGTCCGAGCTGCCGATGTTGAGCCTGTTCTGCCTGGCGCCCTTCCTCGGTCCGGAGGAGGCCGCCCGGCGGCTGGCCGCGGCTCAGGACCTGGTGCCGGCGCCTGCCTTGGCTCCCGTCCCGGCTCCCGTTCCGGCTTCGGAACCGGCCCTGGAAGCGGGCCCTTCGGTCGCGGACGATGATCCTTCGTGCACCCGTATTGACCCGCCGTCTACTGAGCAGTAGCTTCCCAGTAATCCATCTGCGGTCCGACCGGGCCCGCCCCGCTGCCGAGGGGCGGCCCACCCGGCCGGACCGCAGAACGCTGTCCGCGCCAGGACAACGTGCCAGTGCCTGCACATCCCACCACCCTAGGGAGCACACATGGCCACGTCCGATGACGCCGCCCCCACGCCCGAAAGCACCGACGCGCCCGCCGAGTCGAGAGGGCGGGTCCGCCTCCGGCGCACCGCCCTGATGGCCGTACCGGCCGTCGTCGCCGGCGCCGTCCTCATGACCCTCACCGCGCAGGGCGTCCTCGCCGCCCAGTTCGCCATCTCCGGCATGCCGTTCACCGTCACGGCGGACAGCCTGGAGGGCGTCGGCTTCGAACAGTTCGGCAGCCTGGACCACATGATCGAGGGCAGCCCCAACGAGGGTGACACCGGCGGCCAGGTCCTGGTCGCCGTCTCGGCGATCAAGCAGGCCCAGCTCACCAAGCTCTGCCAGAGCGTCGACCTCGGCGGCATCAATCTGCTGATCAAGGCCGGCGACGACGGCACCCCCGTCATCGCCACCGACCTGACCACCGACTCGGACATGCTCTCCGGTGACGCGTCCTTCAAGAACATCGAGATCGGCGGGGACGCCAGCACCTACACCAAGGCGGGCGTCCAGGGCCTGCCGGGCGTGTTCGGGCAACAGGCCGACACCGTCACCATCAACAACCTGCGGCAGCACAACTACGCCACCACCGCGGGTGCGTTCAAGCTCCCCCACCTGCGGCTGAGCTTCAGCTCGGAGGGCTGCTGACGGTGACCGATCCTGTACCCGACGGCGCCGGCCCGGCCGGGCGGGGCGCCGATGCCGCGGAGGCCGGGGCGGCCGTCGGCGCCGGGGTGTCCGGTGCCGCCGGTGGCTCCGCTGCTTCAGGTGCTCCAAGTGCTTCAAGTGCTCCAGGTGGTTCCGCCGCTTCCGACGCTGCCGCGAGCACGGTGGCCGTCGCGCCCGCACCGCCGTCGACGCCCGTGGCGTCCGCCGGCCCCGCCGGGCCGGCGCACACCGGGCGTGGCTGGCGCGCCTGGCGGGGCCGGCGGCCGTTCTGGGGCGGTCTGCTGGTGCTGCTGGGCGGCGCCGAGGTCCTCTTCACGCTGAAGGCACCGCTGCCGGTCATCCTGCACATCGGGATGCAGGGGATGGCCGGCTACCTGGTGCCGGCCGTGATGACGATCTGCGGCGTGCTGATCCTGTTCAACCCGGCCCAGCGGCTGTTCTACTCCGTGCTCGCGGTGATCAGCTCGCTGGCCAGCTGGGTCACCTCCAACCTGGGGGGCTTCCTGATCGGCATGATCCTCGGAGTGGTGGGCGCCTGCCTGACCTTCGGGTGGCTGCCCGACCAGCCCCCGCGCCGGCGCCGGCTGCGCCGTGCGACCGGGGGCGAAGCGGCCGGCCCGGCCGGAGCCTGAGCCGGGCCGGCGACGGCGCGGCGTCCCGCCTGCGGTGAAGGGAGAGCACCGGAGGCGGGACGCCGCGCCCGTCAGGGTGCCGCCCCTGGTGCGGACGGCGGGGTCGGGAGTCCTGGACACGGGGAGCCTGACGAAACCGGTGGGCCAGGGCCGGCCAGTACGGCACCGTGGAACACCCGCGGCTGCCGCACAGCTGGCGGCAGTACGCGATGGGCTGCCCGACGCACTGCTGCTCGGCCCGCCGCTGCCCGGGGAGGACCTTCGCGACCCGCGGCCGGTCGCCACCGGTCTGCCGCCCGCCCGCGACCGCCATGCCCCGCTCCAGGGGCGGCGCTGAGCCCCGGCCCCGACCTCAGCGGAAGCAGTACGAGTCCGAGGAGGCGTCGCCGCCCGCCAGGTGGGTCTGGTGCACCCGCAGACCGCCGAACTCCGCGCCGTGCGGGTAGAAGTGGGGGTCGACGCTGAGTCCGCCCGCCTCGGTGTCCGCGTCCAGCTTGATGATCCAGGGCTCGATGCCGTCCGGGTAGAACTGGTCGTCCCAGGCGCCGTACAGCGAGTTGGTGAGGTAGAGCCGCCGGCCGTCCCGGCTGATCTCGACCATCTGCGGGCCACCGCTCAGCGGCCGGCCGGGCTCGGCCGGGTGCGGCGTCCGCGCGGCCACCCCGCCGAGCCGCACCGAGCCCGCCGGGCGCGGGTGGAACGGGTCCGAGACGTCGAACTGGAACAACTCCCCGGTGCCCCAGGCGGATACGTACAACCAGCGGTCGTCCACCGACAGGTTGAGGTCCGTCACCAGCGGCGGCACCGCGCCGAACGGTTGCAGCGCCGGCGGCAGGTCCTCCGGCTTCGCCGGCTCGGCCGGTATCTCGATCACCTTGCGCGCGGTGAAGGCCGCCCCCTCCCGGTACCAGAGCCAGACCGAGGAGGAGAGGTCCTCGACGTTGGCCACCACGCCGACGAAGCCCCACTCCGCCTGCGGGTCGTGCGCCGGCCGCAGCTCCAGCACCATCTGGTACTGGTCGCCGAGGTCGACCCGCTGCAGGTGCCGCCCCGAGTCGAGCTCCCAGAAGTGCAGCGCGTGACCGTACTTGCGGCCCAGCAGCAGCTCCGGCACCACGCCGTCCTCGACCATCCACGGCGTGCCCCACTCGCTGGTGACGCCGACGTTGGTCCCCAGGTGCCACCAGACGTCGTAGGCGAAGTGCTGCGGTCCGCGCTCCGTCTCCCAGGCCCGCAGGACGTCGAAGGTGGTGTGGTCGAGCAGCGCCACCCCGCCCGGCCCGTCGGCGCCGTCCCCGCTGCCGAGGCAGGACAGGAAGACGCCGTCCGGCCCGCAGTGCAGCGTGTGCGGGCGGGAGTACCCCGCTCTGGCCGCCAGCTCCTCGGCCGGGACGGTCTTCACCAGCCGCGGCCGCACCGGGTCCGGCCGGGTGTCCATCACGTGCAGCCGGGAGGAGCGCAGCCCGGGCAGCAGCAGGTAGCGCCGCTCCGGGTTCCGGTGGCAGGCGTGCGCGAGCGCGCTGGAGCAGGCGTTCCAGCCGAAGTGGTGCAGCTCGTCACCGAGCCCCGGCAGCTCGGCGAAGTTCAGCACCCGGCCGTAGCTCGGCGAGGCCGGATCGGTGTCCACGGTGATCAGCGCGTCCGGCCGCTGCGCCGACCGGTCGAATCCGGCGACGTAGGCCAGCCGCTCCGGTGGTGCGGCGATCGCCTCCGCCGCTGTGCGGTAGAGGGAGGGATCGTGGTGGCCCGGCTGCGGATGGTCTCCGTGCGGCATGTTCGCTCCTCAACTCGCCTCGTGGGCAAGGAAGGTGACAGTGGCCCGGGCAGCGTGCCACAGAACCGCGGGCGCACAGCAGGCGCACGGGGGGCGGAGCGGCCCGGTCCGGCCCCGCCGCGAGGCCCGCCGGCGCGGTCCGCCGGACCTTTCGCCGCGCCCGGGGCGGCTCCCGCCGGGCAGGGCGGAGCTACCGGCCGGTATCGTCGGTGCTCCGGATGGGCGGTCCTGCCACGGCAGGCGGAGCAGAGAACGGGTACGGCGGACATGGAGTTCCGAGAAGACATCCTGGGTGCCCCCTACGAGGCGGTCGAGCTGCCGCTCGCCCCCGACGAGGAGGGCGCCGTCAGCGCCACCCTGGTACGCCGGCTCGTCCCGGGCAGCGACCGCGCGGTGCTCTACGTCCACGGGTACGTGGACTACTTCTTCCAGACCCACCTCGCCGACCACTTCGTCGAGCGCGGCTTCTCCTTCTACGCCCTCGACCTGCGCAAGTACGGCCGCTCGCTGCGCCCGCACCAGTCGCCGAACTTCGTCCGCGACCTCGCCGCCTACGACGAGGAACTCGACGCCGCGGTGCGGGTCGTCCGGGAGACCGACGGGCACCGCGAACTGCTGGTCAACGGCCACTCCACCGGCGGCCTGGTGACCGCCCTGTGGGCCGGGCGCCGCGCCGGGCGGGGCGTGGTCGACGGACTCTTCCTCAACAGCCCGTTCCTCTCGATGCCCGCCGCCCCGGCCGTCCGCACCCTCGGCGGCCCCGCCGTGCAGGCCCTCGGCCGCCTCGCCGCCACCCGCAAGCTGCCCTCCACGCTCAACCCGCACTACGTGCACAGCCTGCACCGCGACCACCGCGGCGAATGGGACTTCGACCTGGGCCTCAAGCCGGCCGAGGGCTTTCCGCTCTACGCCGGCTGGCTGGCCGCCATCGACCGCGGCCAGCGCCGCGTCCGGCGCGGGCTCGGCATCGACGTCCCCGTGCTGCTGATGGCCTCCACCGCCTCGATCGCCACCACCACCTGGCAGGCCAGGCTGCACCACGCCGACGCCGTGCTGCGGGCCGACGACGTCGCCGCCCAGGGCCCGCGCCTGGGCCGGCACGTCACGATCGTGCGGATCGAGGACGGCATGCACGACCTCGTGCTGTCCGGCGAGTCCGCCCGCACCCAGGTCTTCACCGAGCTCGACCGCTGGCTCGGCGCCTACCTGCCGGCGTCCGGATGAACCCGCCGGGCCCGCACGAGGAGGAGCCGGTCCCGGTCGGGCGGCCGACCGACCTCGGGTACGCCAAGCTCATGCCCGACATCGACCGCGACGGCGGCTGGCTGCTGACCCTCGACGGCACCCCGCAGTCCTACGTCGACCTCGGCGACCCGACCCACCTGGAGTTCGAGTACACCCGGCGGATCGGCCACCTGGTCGACGCCCTCGCCCCCGCCGGGCGGCCGGTCGACGCGCTCCACCTGGGCGGCGGCGCCCTCACCCTGCCCCGCTACCTCGCCGCCACCCGCCCCGGCTCGCGCCAGCGGGTGGCCGAGGTCGACGGCCCGCTGCTCGCGCTCGTCGAGGAGCACCTGCCGTGGCAGGGCCCGGGGGCGGACATCACGACGACGGTCGGCGACGCGCGGGCGGCCCTGGCGGCCGTCCCGGCCGGCTCGCTGGACCTCGTCGTCGCCGACGTCTTCCACGGGTCGCGCACCCCGGCGCACCTCACCTCGGTGGAGTTCCTCCGGCTGGCGGCCGCCGCGCTGCGCCCCGGCGGCTGCTACGCCGCCAACCTCGCGGACGGCCCGCCGCTCGCCTTCGCCCGCGCCCAGGCGGCGACGGTGCGCGCCGTGTTCCCGGAGGCCTGTCTGATCGCCGAGGCGCCGGTGCTGCGCGGCCGCCGCTACGGCAACATCCTGCTGGCCGGCTCCACCGGCCCGCTCCCGGTGGCCGACCTCTCGCGCCGTCTCGCCGCGGACATCTTCCCCGCCCGGCTCACCGAGGGCGCCGACCTGGCCGCCTTCACCGGCCGCACGGCGGCGGTCACCGACGCCGCGGCGACGGACTCCCCGCCGCCCCCGGACGGCGCCTTCAGCGTCGGCTGACAGGCTGCCGCCAGCCCGGCGCGCCGGAGCGCCGCGCGCCCTGGTTCACGCCCCGCGGTGTCAGAATCGGCGGGTCCGAGCCAGGAGCACGTCCGAGAGTCCGAGGGAGCGCGTGATGAGCAACGGCGAGCGGCCCGAGCTGGGGGAAGTGCCGGAGACGGCCCTGTGGACGCTCTGGCACCGGGCGGTGGAGGCCCGGCGGCCGGACACCGTGCTCGACGACCCGAAGGCCGTCGAGCTGGTGGAGCGGATCGACTTCCCCTTCGCCGAGCGCTTCGGCGCCAGCGCCCTGTCCGCCCAGCTCCAGGCGCTCCGGGCGGCCTGCTTCGACCGCGAGGTCGCCGACTTCCTGGCCCGGGAGCCGCGCGGCACCGTGGTCTGCCTGGGGGAGGGGCTGGAGACCCAGTACTGGCGGGTCGACAACGGGCGGGCCCGGTGGCTCACCGTGGACCTGCCCGAGTCGGTGGCCCTGCGCGAGCAACTGCTCCCGCCCGGCCCGCGCCAGCGCTACCTGGCCGCCGACGCCACCGAGCTGGGCTGGACCGAGGAGGTGGACCGCGACCAGGCGGTCCTGATCACCACCCAGGGCCTGCTGATGTACCTCCCGCCGCCCCGGGTGAAGGCCCTGATCGCGGGCTGCGCCGAACGCTTCCCCGGCGGCTCGCTGGTGCTGGACGCCGTACCGCGCTGGTTCAGCCGGCTCACCCTGACCGGGAGGATGCGCTCCCACGACTACGAGCCGCCGCCGATGCCGTGGGCGATGGACGCCCGCGAGCGGGGCGGGCTGCGCACCGCGAGTCCGGCGGTGGCCGCGGTGCGCGACGTCCGGCCGGTCGGCGCCCGAGGCCTGCTCGGGGTCCTCCTCCCGCTCGCCCTCACCGTCCCCCCGCTGGCCACCCACCGCCCCTCGGTCACCGTCCTGGACTTCGCCGGACAGCCGTAGCCGGCGGGATCCCCCGGTGGATCAGGAGGGGCCTCGGCACCAGCTAGGCGCCTTGGCCCAGCGCCGTCTCCGGGGTGAGACGCCGTCAGGCCCGCCCCCGGGTGGGGGCGGGCCTGACGGCGTCGGGGTGACCCGGGGGTCAGTCGGAGGGCTCGACGTCGATGTCGACGCGTTCCTGGTAGAAGGCGATCAGCCCGGTCAGGGCCTCCATGCCGCTCAGCGGGACGGGGTAGGACCAGGCGATGGAGCCGCCCTCGCCGTGGGAGGCGAGCGCGTAGTGCACGGCGTTGCCCTTGTAGGGGCAGTAGGTGCTCTCCCAGGAGGGGGCGAGCAGTTCGCGGCGCACGTCCTCGGGCGGGATGTAGTAGCGGACGGGGTAGCGGCCCTCCAGGACCACGATCGGCCGCTGGCTGTCGGCGAGCACGGTGTCACCGGCGCGCACGACGATCCGGCCGCGTCCGGGCTCCACCAGGATGCCGGCGTTGATGTGGTGCACGGAGCCGGCGGCGGAGAGGTCCGGGGCGGCGCCGGGCCGGGTGCCGTGGTCGGAGCGCTGGTCAGCCACGGGACACCGCCGGGCTCTGGACGGTGCCCGCCGCGCCCGCGCCGCCCGCGGTGCCGCCGGGTGGCGGTGCGGCGGCGGGGGTGCGGGCTTCGGCGAAGCGCGCCCACAGGGCCACGCCCGCCCCGACCGCGCACAGCACCGCGGCGACCAGGACGGCGTGGTCGGTCCCGGCGGCCATCGCGTAGCGCGGCCCGCGGTCGTCGGTGGCCTGGCCGGCGACGGTCAGCGTGATGGCGACGCCGAGCGCCGAACCCAGGTAGCGGGCGGTGTTGTTGGCGCCCGAACCCATGGCCGCCCGGTCGGCGGGCACGCTGCTGACGGCCAGCCGGGCGAGGGCCGCGTTGAGGACGCCGCTGCCGACGCCGGCGAGCACGAGGCCGGGGGCGAAGTGCGTCCAGGAGCCGTCGGGGGTCATGCCGTAGAGGGCGGCCTCGCCGATGCCGCACAGCAGCAGGGAGGCGGCGACCTGGGTGGTGGCGGACATCCGGTTGGCGAGGCGGCGGGCCTGGAGGGCGGAGACGACGGACAGGCCGGACCAGATCGCGAGCACCAGGGAGGCCACCAGGGGGGTCTCCCCGGCGGACTTCTGGAGGGCCATCGGCAGGTAGCTCATCAGGCCGACGATGGCCAGGCCGGTGAACAGCGCGCCGCCGCTGGAGGCGATGAAGCCGGGGCTGCGGAACAGCGCGAGGTCGAGCATCGGTTCGGCGATCCTGGCCTCGACCAGGACGAACAGCACGAGCAGCAGCACGCCGAGGCCGAGCAGGAGCAGGACGGGGGTGCGGCCCCAGCCGTGCCGGCCCTCGGCGAGGCCGGCGATGAGGCAGGAGGCACCGGCGCCGAGGGTGGCGACACCCAGCAGGTCGAGCTTGCGGGGCCGGTCGTTGCGGGACTCCTGCAAGCCGTACGCGGTGAGCGCGATCAGCAGGGCGGACAGCACCGCGAGCACCCAGTACACCGAGCGCCAGCCGCCGGCGCGCTCCAGCAGCGCCGCGTAGACCGGGCCGACGGCGATGCCCAGGCCCACCGAGGCGCCCCACATGCCGAGCGCCCGCACCCGGCCGGGACCGACCGGGTAGACGTGGCCGATCAGGCCGAGGGTGGGGGCGAGCACGGCCGCCGCGGCACAGCCCTGGAGGACGCGGCCGATCAGGAACACGGTGGGGCCGGTGGCGGCCGCGGAGACGGCGGTGGAGATCAGGAGCAGCACCGCGCCGGCGCCGAAGACCCGCTTGCGGCCGTAGTCGTCGGCGGCACTGCCCATCGTGAGGAGCAGGGCGGCCAGGCCGACCAGGGTGCCGGTGAGCACCCAGGTCTGGGCGGAGGAGCCGAGGCCGAGGTCGGCGGCGGTGGGCGACAGGGTGGTGAGCGGGGAGGTGTAGTCGACGAGGACGAGGAGGGTGCCGAAGGCGGCGATCGAGAGGGTGAGGGCCGGGCGGCGGCCCTGGGGCGGCGGGCTGGGCGTCATCGGGGTGGTCCTCGCTGCGATGGGAGGTGGGAGAGGGTCCGATCTAAGGTCTGTTCATTGAACTCAACTGAATCTATCACGCCGGGTTCGGTGAAGGAACCTTCGGCTAGACTGGTCCGCATGGCGCTCGGAACCGATTACGCACAGCAGGACTGCTCGCTCGCCCGGGCGCTGGAGGTGGTGGGGGAGCGCTGGAGTCTGCTGATCGTCCGCGACGCCTTCTACGGGGTCCACCGCTTCAACGACTTCCTCGCTCACCTCGACATCCCGCGTGCGGTCCTCACCAGCCGTCTGCAGGCCCTGGTGGCCGCGGGCGTGCTGCACAAGGAGCCCTACCAGAGCTCCCCGGTGCGCTACGGCTACGTCCTGACGGCGGCCGGGCGCGAGCTGTGGCAGCCGATCTACGGGCTGGCGCAGTGGGGGGAGCGCAACGCCTCCAGCGGCGGGCCGCGCACGGTCTTCAGTCACGCGGCCTGCGGGACGCGGCTCGACCCGCTGGGCGCCTGCCCGGTGTGCGGCGGAGTGGTCGCTCCCGAGCACATCACGATGCAGCCGGGCCCGAGCGCACAGGCCCGGCTGCGCCAGGACCCGGTCTCGCGCGCGCTGGCCAAGCCGCACCGGCTGTTGACGCTGGTGTCGCCCGACGCGGACTGACCCGCCGGCCCGGCGCACGCGCGAACGCCCGCCCGCCCGGCCCCGGAGGGCTGGGCAGGCGGGTCCGTCCGGCGCCGGCCGCGCCCGCGCGGCCCGGCAGGGTGGCAACGGCGAGGTCCGGGGTCCGGGGTACAGGGTCAGCGCGGCTCGGCGACCAGCAGCCGGCTGTCCAGCGGCAGGTCGTGGACCGCCGCGAGGGTGAAGCCGGCCCGCTCCAACAGGCCGGAGTACTCCGCGGTGCTGCGCTCGAAGCCGCCGGCGATGGCGAGCATGTGGACGTCGAACCAGGCGGCCAGGGACGGGGTCCCGTCCTCGGGGATGACGCGCTCGATGATCAACAGGGCGCCGTCGGCGGTGACGGCCTCGCGGATGCGCTCCAGCACCCGGACGCACGCCTCGTCGTCGCGCCCGTGCAGGACGCGCGAGAGCAGGTAGACGTCACTGCCGGCGGGGACCTTCTCGTAGTAGTCGCCGCTCTCGAAGCCGATGCGATCGGCGCCGGGGGAGTCGGCGAGCTCCGTGCGGGCGGCTTCGATGACGTGCGCGGTGTCGAACAGGACGCCGGACAGGGCGGGGTGGGCGCGCAGCACGGTGGTGAGCAGGGCGCCGTTGCCGCCGGCTATGTCGACGACGGTACGGGCGCGGGAGAAGTCGTAGAGGGCGGGGACGGGCTCGAAGAAGGAGGAACTGGCGGCCATCGCCCGGTCGAAGCGGGCGGTGAGCTCGGGGGTGCGGGCGAAGTAGGGGTACATGGCGGCGCCGTGGACGTGTTCGAAGGCGTTCTCGCCGGTGCGCACGGTGTGCAGCAACTGGCCCCAGCCGGCGTAGAACTCGTCGCCGTAGAGCAGGGCGAGGTCGCGCATGGAGCCGTGCTCCTCGGTGCGCAGGGTGCGGCCCAGGTCGGTGGTCCGGTAGCGGCCGTCGGCGTCGGTGGCCAGCACGTCGAGCTCGACGAGGAAGCGCAGCAGCCGGGTCAGCGAGGGCTGGTGGGTGGCGGTGCGCTCGGCGAGTTCGGCGGCGGTGGCGGGCTCGGCGGCCAGGAGGTCGGCCAGGCCCAGGGTGGCGGCGGTGTGCACGGCCTGGGTGGCCCAGGGGCCGATGAGCAGGTCCATCATGCGGCGGGCGGCGGTGTCGGTCATCGTGGGGACTCTCCTGCGATCGGGGTAAGGGGGCCGGAGGGACGTGCGGTCAGGCGAGGGCGAGAGCACGGCGGCGCAGGTTCTCCACGCCGGTGTGCAGGCAGCCGCGGGCGATGGCGTCGCCCTGGATGAGGGTGCGGGAACCGACGTGGGGCCGGGCGCCGATGGCGGTGACCCACTGGACGGACTCGACCGGGGGGCCGTAGGAGAAGCGGCCGCGGTGGGCGGTGCCCCCGGAGTCGAGCAGGCGGAAGGAGACCTCGGCGACGTCGAGGCCGCCGGTGGTGTAGGGCTCGCCCTGCGCGTCGGGGATGACGTGGGGGCGGGCTCCGCCGGTCTCGATCAGGCGGCGCAGCAGCGGATCGGTGGCGCGGCGCACGTCGGTGAGGGCGAGGTGGGCCTCCAGGAGGGCCTCGGTGGCCAGCGGAGCCTCGTCGACGAAGGGGGAGGAGACGAGGAAGCGCCCGGTGGCCTCGTCGGCCTCGACCTTCATGCGCGGGCCGACCAGGTGGACGGTTCCGGCGCGCACGAGGGCGTCGAGCTCCTCGACGCGGGCGGTGGGGGGGCCGCTGGCGATGTAGTTGTTGAGCCCGCTGAACCAGCGGTCCACGTGGTCGCGGTAGGAGCCGCCGCGCAGGCCCTGGTGGGATATCACCTGGCGGATCTCGTCCCGCAGGTCGCGCATGATGGCGGCGGTGGCCTTGAAGGGGCTGCGGGCCGGGCCCAGGGCGGACTGTTCGAGGTCCCAGCCCAGGCGGCCGGTGATCCAGTCCCGGTAGGCGGCGCGGTCGGCGAAGCGGCGCTCGAGGCTGGGGCGGTCGACCTGGTCCCAGTCCCAGTGCTGGTCGGGGTCCTCGAACCGGTCGGTGATCAGCTGCCGCATGGCGGGGGTGTCCCAGTCCAGGTCGGCGTAGGCGGCCAGGAAGCCCTCGCGCTCGGCCTCGGGCGCGTCGGCGAGACGGCTGCGGTAGTAGACGTAGCCGACCTCCTTGGCGATGTAGGGCCACAGGTCGGCGCGGAAGTCCAGTTCGCCCCGGCCGGCGGCGCGGCGCAGGCGGGTGATGACCTCGGCGGTGAGGAAGCGCGGCTGGTAGCGGGGGACGACCTCCAGGTGCACCTCGGCGCGGGCGAGGTAGGGCACGCCGCGCCCCGAGCCGGCGTACAGCAGCGGTTCGCGGCCCGACGGGTGGTAGTGCAGCACGCCGTCCCCGTCGCGCTCGAAGCGTCCGCCGCGGCCCTGGGTGAAGAGGGTGACGTAGTCGTAGAAGCTGAGACCCAGGCCGCGTAGCACCAGGGGCCGGCCGGCCGGGATGGCGTCGAGGTCGCATTCGGCGGGGCTGAGGGGTTCGCGGTAGAGCAGGCCGTGGCGGTCGGCGAAGTCCTTCAAGTCCTGCTGGCCCTTGGTCGGGGCGACGTCGAAGTGGCCCTGGGCGAGGACGACGGCGTCGCACTCCAGGGGCTGCTCCTCGCCGTCCAGGTGCAGGAGCTGGGTGCCGCGGTCGGTGTCGTCGACGGCGGTGGCGCGGGTGGCGTGGACGTGGACGGTGACCTGGGCGGGGGCGGTGCGGATGATCTCCTGCAGGGCCCAGCGCAGGTAGGCGCCGTTGAAGGCGCGGCTGCCGTAGGACCAGGGCAGCATGCCGGAGGCCTCCTGCCGTTCGGCGTCGGTGACGTCGGTGACGCGGCCCTCGGCGACCAGGCGGGCGAACTGGTACTGGGTGGGGCCGGGCAGGATGGGGCCCTCGCAGGGGACGGACTCGTCGGTGAAGACGGTGACGTCGGAGGCGACGGTGTTCATCAGCAGGGAGCGGTCCTGGTCGCGTCGCCAGACGCGGCCGCCGCCGGCGGGGTACGGGTCGATGAGGTGCACCTCGACGGGGACCGTGGGCGCCACCAGCGCGGCGTTGGCGCACAGCCGCTCCAGGGCGACGACGCCGCGCGGTCCGGCGCCCACGATCCCGACACGGAGGATGGCTTGGCTGGTGGTCACAGGGCGGGTTCCTTTCCCGGGGTGGAGGTGGCGCTGTCGGCGGCGGAGCCGCCCGGGGCGGCGGCGTCCTGGGGGAGTTCGCCGAACAGCAGGGGGAAGTAGTCGATGTCGCGGCGCAGGGCCTGGAAGAGCTCCGAGCCGGGCAGCTCGGTGGTGCCGGCGCCGGGGCGGGCGGGGCCGTCGAGCAGCCGGCGGTTGCGTTCGGTGCTGGCGCGGGAGAGCGGCAGGCGGCCGGGGGAGTGGTAGCGCACGGCGCCGTCGCGGTCGCGGCGCGGGATGACCTCGGAGCGGGCGTGGCGGCTGGCGCTGAAGGGGATGTCGAGGCGGCCGGCGGCGAAGGCGGTGACGATCGCGCTGTCCAACCGCGGGGCGGCCAGGACGGGTTCCACGATCTCGGCGGTCTCGCGCAGGATCCACTCCAGTTCCTCGGCGACGGCGCCCTCGTCGACGGTGATGAAGTCGAGCAGGGGGGAGCGGGCGACGGCGGCCAGGCGCAGCCCGGCGGCGTTGGCGGCGGCGTCGGGGATGCCGTGGGCCTCCTGGTAGGTCTTGGTGATGAGCTTGGAGGCGCCGCCCAGGCGGGCGGTGATGGCGCCGTAGAAGATGAGGTCGTCGGCGTGGTGGCGCCGGCGGGGGAAGACGCCCATGAACTCGTGGAGCACGGCGTGGACGTCGAGGCCGGCGGGCAGGTAGCGGGCGGCCAGGACGGGCACGGCGCGCAGGGCGGCGATGTCCTGGGCGAGGTGGCCGCTCTGCGGGTAGGAGACGCTGATGCACCGCACGCCCGCCGCGGCCGCGGCGACGGCCTCCAGCACGCTGATGGCCAGGCTGATGGACGGCGGGATCAGGACCGCGGTGAGGGTGCCGAACAGCTCCCGGTCCATGACCACGCCCAGGTGCGCGAGTTCGCCGCAGAGCTGGTCGACCTCGGTCCAGGCGGCCAGCGAGTCGGCGAGGGGCACGTCCTTGGAGTAGGGCAGGTTGTAGGAGATGCCGCCGCCCTCGAAGGAGGTGATGCCGCAGGCCACGGCGGTGGCGAAGAGCTCGCGCGGGTCGGGGGAGCCGTGCCGGATCTCCAGCGGGACGGCGACCAGTTCGTTCAGCTCCCGTCCGCGCTGCCAGCCGTGCGTGACCAGCGGATAGCCGTTGAGGGTGCGGTGGTCGGTGCGCAGGGCCCGGGCGGCGTGCTCGAAGCGGCGCAGCCGGGTGTGCGAGTCGATGGTGAGGGTGAGCAGGTCGGGGCGGCCTTCGGTCTCCAGCTCCTTGAGCAGGACGGCCATTTCGCGGTGCCCGCCGACCCCGCAGCGCGGCTGCAGGGCGGTGCGTCCGCTGGTCCGGGCGCGGGCCAGCACCTCGGCGGCGGTGGGCTTGCCGAGCTGGGTGATGTAGGCCGCCGACTCCTCCAGGGTGGGCGGCGCGGGGGCGGTGGGCACGGGGGTCACCGGGCGGCGGCGGCCGGGACGCGGTCGGACGCGGTGGGGGCGTGCAGGGCGTCGAGGGTGGGGACGAGGTCGGCGGCGCTGGCGAGCACGCGGTCGACGCCCAGGTCGTAGAGGCGGGTGACGGAGGACTCGTCCTTGACGCTGCCGACCGAGAGGTTGCCGCCGACCACGACCGGGCAGTGGATGCGGCCGGAGCGCTTGGCCTCGGCGAGGCCGTGCAGGTCCTCGTGGATCTGTCCGTTGAGGCTGCCGATGAGGACGGCCTCGGCCTGCGGGTGGCGCTCGCACGCGTCGGCGAACTCGTCGACCGGGGTGCAGGTGCCGAGGTTGACGACGGTGAAGCCGTCGGCGCGCAGGGCGTGGGCGATCAGGTGGTTGGCGACGGCGTGGCTGTCGCTGGCCGCGACGCCGAGGATCACCAGGCGGCCGCCGCGGTCGGGGGCGCCGGTCGGACGGGTGGGCAGGGGCATGGGCGTGGGCATGGGGAACCGCCTATCCGTGGAGTGCGGGCGGGTACGGGGTGGTGTGTGGGGCGGAGCGACCCGAGGGCCTGGCGGTCGTCGGGTGCGGGCGCCCGGTCAGTCGTCGAAGGCGGCGAACAGCTCGCGCTTGCTGACCGAGCGGATGCGGGCGACGTCGAACTCCTCCGGGTCGGCCGCGGAGAGCGAGTCGAAGACCCGGTTGATCGCGGCGACCAGGCCCCACTCGGCCGTGTAGGCCGGCCAGTTGCGGTGGCCGTCGACGAGGTCCTGCTGGCGGGCGAAGATGTAGTCGTGCCACTGCCGGCTGGCGGGGTAGCGGTGGTGGTAGTCGTGGACGACGGTGTCGCCCGTCAACACCAGGTAGCGGGTCGGGAAGTGCACCAGCGCCATCCGGCCGCTCCAGCGCAGCCAGCGCAGCGCGGCGGTGGCGGCGGGCAGGCCGGGGGCGGGCGCCGCCTCACCGATGAAGATCGCGTTGGTCAGGCTCCCGAAGTACTCGCGGCCGCGGCGCACCGTGGTTCCGGGCGCGGGGAAGGTGTGCTTGACGCACAGCCGCAGCGTGTTGCTGATCTGGTAGAGCACGCCGACCGGCACGAACCAGACCACCAGCACGGCCGGCCAGGCCCCCAGCAGTACCGCCGCGACCCCGCCGCCGCCGTACAGGGCGACGGCGACGGCCTTCTCGGCGGCGGCGCTGTTGTGCCAGAAGGAGCGCACCCGGGAGATCGCGAAGGCCAGGTGGAACCGGGGCGAGACGGCCTTGAGCAGCACCCTGCGCCACATCCGGCGCCGGGTCATGCCCGGGTGCAGGTCGAGGCTGATGAGGAAGGCCTGGACGGTGGGGTCGCGCAACGTCATGTGGTGCACGGCATGGTGGTCGGCGACATGCTCGCGGCTGTAGCGCTCGAAGTTCTGGATCACCAGGAGGGCTGAGATGACGTTGCCGATGACGGTGTCCAGCCGGCGGTGTCCGAACATGTTCCGGTGCGAGCACTGGTGGTAGATCATCATCCGCAGGTTCCGCTGGCCGTGCAGGGTCATCGCCCAGCCGGGAAGCAGCAGGAGCAGGAACCAGGTGCCCAGGACGAAGCCGGTCGCCGAGACCGCGGCGCCGGCCAGCACGGACAGTGAGGCGGTGGCCAGGTGGAAGCCGGGTGACAGGGCCACCGGGCGTTGGCCGGCCAGCGGGCGCCCGGTCAGGAAGGTGAGCGGCAGCTGGAGCGGGCCGGGCAGGCGCCGCATGCTCTCGCGCACCGGGTCGGCGGCCGTCTCGTCGCCGGCCGGGCGTGCTGCGGCGGCCGCCTTCGCCGCGGCGGTGGTGCGCGGTGCGGTGGCGCCCTGCGGTGCGGTGGTGGTGCGCGGCGCGGTGGTGCTCGGTGGCGCGGTGGTGGTCTGCGGCGCGTCGTCGGAGTCGGTGTGGCGCGTCGTCGGAGAGTGCGACGCGGTGTTGCCAGGTCTCATGGTGGGCGTGCCTTTCTGCCGGGCGGCGGCATGACGCTTCGCCCGCTCCACCCCGTGGTGCGCACGGGCATGGCGGAGCGGGGCACGGCGATGGTCGTGAAACCGCTGTTCGAACAGCACACAGGTCTGGACAACGGGATGGCGCGAGGAAATGCCCGGCCCACGGCCGGTAGGGCCGGATGAACCGGGAGGAACGCGGGGGCGGCCCGAGGGTGGACGTCCCAGGCGGCGGGCGGCGGGCGGCGCGGCGCCATAGTGGCGCAACCTTGTCATGTCGCCTGCGGTCAGTGCGGCTTTACGCTAACCACGGCTCTCGGATCAAGTCAAGCCGCATCCGAGTGGCGAGTGACATCCCGTCAGCTCTGGTCAGTGCGAACGCGAATGGGTTACGCTCGCCAGAACTGGTGAACGAACCTGACTGGCAATCAGGGAGTGACTCCGCCGGCGGACGAGGGAACGCGACGGGGTCCATTCTGATGCCTGGTGGTACGCAAGGTGCCCCCACCTGGGGGTTTCCATAGGGGGAAGGAACTCACAGTGCAGACCATGCGACAGCCCTGTGGTCGAACCGGATCCACGGCCGCGGCCGGCGCCTTCCGTGCGCCGGTCACCAGATCCAGACACCTCGCGAACCCAGCGCTCTCCGCCCGCACCGTCCGCGGCCTTGCCCGGCCCCGCGCCTGCGCACCCGGCGGCAGACGGCGGCCGCACGACATCTGCGCGCACCAGTGGTCATGAAGGGTCGGCAGGTCCCTGTTGCGCGCCTCCTCGACGAAGGACGGCGCGCGTTCGTGGTCACCGTCCTGCCGGCACCCGGAGCGCAGGGGCAGCGGCACCGCCCGCCGGCCGGTACCGCGCACCGGGCCGACCGCCTGCTGCGCCTCGGCGGTCGGCGCGCCGGACCGCACGGCGCACCCGCTGTGCCGTCGCAGCGCGCCCCTTGCCGTCCTCGGTCGCGTCCGGCCCGCCTGCTCGTCATGGCTGTTCGGGGTGGCCAGGCCGTCCAGAGCCCGGCCCGCCGGCCGGTCGGTCTTCGCGGTGCGCCCCTGCCGGCCCCGCGCCCCCGCGCCCGCCCGGTGTGTCGGAGTCGTCGGTACGGGTGTCAAGTGATCGGCGCCGGAAGGCAGTTCTCGTGACTGTTCGACGGCTCGGCAGTGCGGTCCGTCCGTCGCCCCGATCCCCGTCCCGACCGCCGCCCGCGTCGTCGAGACCTGCGACCGCTGGGCCGCGGGTGCCTGCCGGGCCTCCTGTCGGCTCCCGACTCCCGCCGACGGGCGTCCGGGCGTGCGCTCCATCGCCCGGGGCTCCCCGGGCGGCCCGGTCTGTGCGGTGGCGGCCTGCGCCCGCGCGGAACCGGCCCGCGCCCGGTCGGCGCCGCGCTCGGCCGGTGGTACGGCCGGGCCTGCGGCGAGCCGGCCGCGTGTCCGCGGCGAGCGGCGGGGGTTGTCCGTCTCCAGGCGCGAGCGGTGGTCGGGCGACACCTGGCCGACGGCCAGCCGGGTCTGCTCGGCGTGCCGCTCCGGGCGGAAGCGCCTCGGCCGCCGGCCCGTCGCCGGCTGCTCCGCTGTCGTCACCATGTCACCGCCGCTCCCGCTCCGTCACCGTCACCGTTACCGCTACTGCCGCCGTTCCGTCACCGCTCGGTCGTCGTCACCGCTTCCGCCACCGTCACCGCGCCGCCACCGTCACCGCGCCGCCACCGCCGCCGTCCCGGTGCGCCGATCGCCCCCGAGAGGAGGGACCCTCGATGCCGGTGCTGTCGGACGCGTTCGCCACTCGCATTCCGGCTCCGTTCGCCGAACGGTCTCGGGCCCGCGTGGCGCGGCCCCGAGGGCGACCGCGGGGAAGTCCCGCGGCCGGCGGTCGGGCTCCGGCGACCTGGAACGGCCCGGGCCCGCCCCCTGGCGCACCCCGCGAGGGGTGGCCGGTGCGGCCCGCGGCCGTCCCCGCGCGTCCGTTGTTTGCGACAAAGCTATGACAGGGTTTGTCAACTGGCAATGCCCGGAGCGCAGTCGGCGCCGTCGGAGGGTCTGCTGGTGCCGGTCGTGTCCTCCGCCAGGACGAGGGCGAGCAGGCCGGGGAAGCGCGCGTCGAACTCGGCCCGGCGCAGCCGGTTGAAGCGCCGGGCGCCGGCGTCGCGCTGCTCGACCAGGCCGCTCTGGCGCAACACCGTGAAGTGGTGACTCCTGGTGGCCTTGCTGACGCCCAGTTCGAACGTGCCGCAGGCGCGACTCCAGTCCGCGCTGCCGGCCAGCTCGCGCACGATCGTGCGCCGCACCGGATCGGCGAGCACCTGCAGCACCTCGTGCAGCGTCACCTCCGCCGGGTCCGTGTGCTCCAGGCCGCGCGCCCGCCGGGAGAGGCTGTCACCCGCCGGAGTCACCGCACTTGACGAACCGTCACGGCTGCGACTTTCATTCATGGTGATCGACCTCCATCGAACACTATAGACCGCGAACGCCTCTCGCGGACCAGGACCGACGACTTCCCATCCGAAGGAGGGCCGCCCCGATGAGCGAGGCCATCGAGACCCCCGGGCGCGCCCTGCTCCCGCGCCGCCGCCCCGGCGCCGGCGGGCCTGCCGGCACCTCCGGGCCCGGCGCGGGCGCGCTCGGCTCGGTCTGCCTCGGCTTCTTCATGGTCCTGCTGGACGGGAGCGCGCTCAACGTCGCCCTGCCCGACCTCAGCGCCGAACTCGGCGGCTCCCTGGCCGCGTTGGAGTGGACGGTCAACGCCTACACCGTCGCCATGGCCGCCTGTCTGCTCGGCGGCGGCGCCCTCGCCGACAAGCTCGGTGCCCGCCGCCTGTTCCAGGTCAGTCTGCTGCTCTTCGTCGCGGCCTCGGCCGCCTGCGCGGCCGCCCCCGGCATCGGGGCCCTGATCGCCGCCCGCGCCGTCCAGGGCGTGGCCGCGGGCGGCCTGCTGCCCGCCTCCCTGGCGGTTATCGCGCACATGTACCCCGAAAGCGCCGCCCGTGCCCGGGCCTTCACCATCTGGGGCGGCGTCAGCTCGCTGGCCCTGGTAGCCGGTCCGGTGGCGGGTGGCGCGCTGACCGCGGGCGTCGGCTGGCGGGCGATCTTCCTGGTCAACGTCCCGATCGGACTGGCCGCAGCCGTGGTCTGCGGGCGCAAGGTCGCCCCCTCGCCGGTGCGCGCCGTCCGGCTGGACGTGCCGGGCCAGCTCGCCACCGCAGCCCTGGTCGGCTCCGGCATCGGCACCCTGGTCCAGGCCGGAGCGCTGGGCTGGAGCGCGCCCCTGACCCTGGTCCTGGCCACCATCACCCTCGCCGCCGGCGTCGCCTTCGTCGTCGCCGAACGCCGCGCCGCCCACCCCGTCCTGCCCCTGGACGCCTTCCGCCGCCCCGGCTTCACCCCCGCCCTCACCGTCGGCGCGCTCTACCAGTTCGGTGCCTACGGCGCTCAGTTCGCCATCTCCCTGCACCTGCAACGCCATTGGGGGCGGGACGCGCTCGGGGCCGGCCTCGCCTTCGTCCCCTTCGCGCTCTGCTGGAGCCTGGCCTCCTTCGTCCTGGCCCGCGCCGTCCAGCGCACCGGGGTGCGGGTCCTGCTGATCATCGGCGCGGCCACCGCCGCCGCAGGCGCCCTCACCCTGCTGCCGCTGGCCGCCACCCCCGACTGGTGGCTGTTCACGGCCGGCAGCTGCCTGCTCGGGCTCGGCGCCGGCCTGATGGGCCCCTCGCTGCCCACCCTGGCGCTGCGGGCCCTGCCCCCCGACCGTTCCGGGCTCGCCTCCGGCTCCCTCAACGCCTTCCGCCAGGTCGGTGGAGCGGTCGCGATCGCCCTGTTCGGCCCGGTCCTGGCCGGCACCGGCGCCGGCGGCCTGCGCATCTGCCTGGCGCTGGTCGCGGCCGGCTTCGTGGCCGTCAGCTGGGCGGTGCACCGCAGCGTGCGCTGACCCCGAGCAGCTCCGGCCTCCCGGCCTTCCCCCTCCCATCCCGACCGACGATCCGAGGAGAACGAACACCCATGCGTGCAGTGGTGGTCCACCAGCCCGGCGGCCCCGAGGCCCTCACCCCCGTCGACCTCCCCGACCCGGTGCCGGGCCCCGGCGAGGTCCTGGTCCGTACCGGCGCCATCGGCGTCAACTTCAAGGACGTCTACGAACGCGAGGGGCGTACCGGCGCGACCGTCCCCTTCACCCCCGGCTGCGAGGGCGCCGGCACCGTCGTCGCCACCGGCCCCGGCGTCACCTCACCCGCCGTCGGGGACCGCGTCGCCTGGTGGGCCGCCCCCGCCAGCTACGCCGAACTCGTCGTCGTGCGGGCCGACGCCACCGTGCCGGTGCCCGACGACATCCCCGACACCGATGCCGCTGCCGTCCTCCTCCAGGGCCTCACCGCCCACTACCTGACCACCAGCACCTGGCCCGCCCGCAAGGGCGCCACCGCGCTGGTCCACTCCGCCGCCGGCGGCCTGGGTTCCCACCTGACGCGCCTGCTCGCCGCCGCCGGGGTCCGGGTGATCGGCACGGTCTCCAGCCCGGCCAAGGCCGCCGCCGCCGCCGCGGCCGGTGCCGAGGAGGTGATCGTCCGCACCCAGCAGGAGTTCGCCGCCCGGGCGCGCGAGCTGACCGGCGGCCGCGGCGTGGACGTCGTCTTCGACGGCATCGGCCGCGACACCTTCGGCGCCGGCCTGACCTGCCTGGCGCGCCGCGCCACCTTCGTCCTGGCCGGTGCCGCCTCGGGCCCCGCCCCCGCCCTCGACCCCCAGTCCCTCGCCGGCCACGGTTCCGTCTTCCTGACCCGCCCCACCCTGGTCGACCACGCCACCGACCCCACCGAACTGCGTGCCCGCGCGGCCGAGGTCTTCGACTGGCTGCGCGAGGGCCGCCTCACCCTCACCATCGCCGCACGGCACCCCCTCGCCGATGCCGCCGCGGCCCACACCGCCCTCCAGTCCGGCCACACCACCGGCAAACTCCTCCTGCTCCCCACCGCCTGACCGCCGTGCGGGCGCCCCCGTCACCGGCTCCCCGGGGCGCCCGCCGGCCACGGTACGGAGTCGTCACGAGGTCCCCGCTGTGCTCAGCGGCCTGCTGTTCCGGTCACCCGCCGCGGCTTTCCCGGTCCCCCCGCATGTTGCGGATCGCCCCTTCGGCCCGGGAGGGCGAACCGCAGGCCGGGAGGAGCGCCGGAGCCGGCCAGGTCACCGCCCCACCGACGGCTCAGCCGCGGGAATCCCGGCAGGCTACGCCCCTGGCTGCCACGAGTACGGCGTCAGGCCGCGTCCGGTAGGGCCTGCCGGCGGGGCGGCCGGGTGCGTGCTGCGGGTGCGCACCCTCGTCGTCAGTTCCCGTCCGAGTGGGCCCGGAGGTCGGCCAGAACCCGCCGGAGCCCCTCGACCGTCCGGTCGAAGGCCGCGGGCTGCTGCTGGGCCCGGGCCAGGACGTACCCGCCCTGCACGGCCGCCATGACCAGTGAGGCCGTCGCCGCCGGGTCGGTGCCGGGCCGCAGCTCGCCCGTACGCACCCCCTCGGTGAGTACCGCGGTCAGCCGTTCGTCGAGCCAGCCGAAGAACTCGGCCAGCGGGGCGCGGAGGCGCTCGTCGGTGACGATGTCGTAGTCCTGGGTCAGTCGCCCCATGCGGCAGCCCGCCAGCGGGTCGCGTTCGAGGTCGAGGAACGCGTTGACGCGGTCGACGGCCCCGCCCTCGCCGCCCAGCGCGGTCTCGGCCCGGGTGCGGAGCTCCTCGCTCATCCGCGCCATGGCCGCCAGCGCCAGCTCCGCCTTGCCGGAGAAGTGGTGGTACATGCTGCCCTGCCCGGCCTGCGCGCGCTCCAGGACCTTGGCCGGACTGGTGCCGGTGTACCCGCGTTCCCAGAGGAGTTCGGCCGCGGCGCGGGTCAGCGCCTCCTTCTTCGTCATGCCGCTCAGTGTACCTACCACTCGTTACAGCGGAACCGGGCAAGACCGGACCGGAAAGCCGGACCACAGCCCGGTGCACCGGATACGGACAGAGGCGCGACAACCCGCCCGAACCTCAGGCAGACGGTCAGATTCCTACCCTGGTGGTTAGACTCCAGCACGGAGGCGAGTTCCTTGGACCGGCCTCCTCCTTCTGGCCCTGCCCAGTGGTTTCAGTGTGGCCCGGTCACGACTCCGGGCGGCGATCGTCGAGGACGGTGGCTCTTTGATCGGCGCGCAGATCGCCGGCTACCAGCTGGAACGCGAGATCGGCCGTGGCGGGATGGCCGTCGTCTATCAGGCGAAGGATTTGCGGTTGAACCGCATGGTGGCGCTGAAGCTGCTCGCGCCCGAGCTGGCGCGGGATGACGTCTTCCGTCGACGCTTCATCCAAGAGTCGCGTGTTGCCGCGGCTATCGACCATCCACATATCGTGCCGATCTTCGCGGCTGGGGAGTTCGACGGTTTCCTGTACATCGCCATGCGCTGTGTCGAGCTGGACCTGGGAGCCCTGCTGGACCGGGACGGGCGCCTTCCCGTGACGACTGCGCTGCTCATCGCCGGGCAAGTGGCGTCGGCACTGGATGCGGCGCACGAGCACAACCTCGTCCACGGGGATGTGAAGCCCGGGAATATCCTGGTTGCCAGGAGCAGCGGCAGCGAAGATCCCTACTATGCATATCTCACGGACTTCGGGATCACGAAATCACCGGACGCCCCCATCGTGTTGCAGCACTTCATCGGAACCGTGGACTACGTCGCGCCGGAGCAGATCTTGGGCAGTCCGGGGGACGGGAGGTCCGATCTGTACAGTCTGGCCTGCGTCGTCTACGAGGCCCTGGCCGGTGAACCGATGTTCCAGCGTGACGATGACCTCGCGCTGTTGTGGGCGCACCAGTACGAGCCGCCGCCGGACTTGTCCCGGAAGCGCCCGGGGATCGCGCCGACCGTCGACCGCGTGATGGCGAAAGCCCTGGCCAAGCCTCCTGCGGATCGCTACAGATCGTGTCGGGAGTTCGTGACCGCGTTGCGTTCCGCCGCACGCATCGGGGAGACGGACTCTCCGTAGCGGAACGTCGGATCTGACGCGACTCAAGCCGTCAACGCCGATGGCGCCGTGATGCTCCGCTCAGGTGACGTGCGAGAGGCCGGGGGTCCCACGGCCACCTCCAAGTTCCGGGCTCGGGCATGCTGCAGTGGTGACCCGTGGACGCTGGTGGCAACGCCGATCGCAGAATCCAAGCGGTCGGTACGCGCCAGACCTATGGCCTGTGTGGATCGTGGCCTGCCTTGCTGTTGTCGCGGTCTGCTGTGCCGGAATCGGTGGGTACTGGTTGGTGAGTCGGCTCACGGAAGGGCCGGCCGACGGGCCGAACTCCGCAGAGACCACCAGCGCGGCAGACGCCATCAGACTCACCATCGCCATTCTGACGGTGTTTGGTGCGGTGCTCGCCGGCGTCTACGCCTATCGGAAACAGCGAATCGCCGAAGGGGAAGCTCATCGGTCGGACGCCACCCAGTTCGCCGAGCGCTACACCACCGCGGCCGGCCAGCTCGGCCATGACACACCGGCGGTACGCCTTGCCGGCGTGTACGCGATGGCCCGGCTGGCCGATGACTGGGAGGACCAACGCCAGGTCTGCATCGATGTGCTGTGCGCTTATCTGCGCATGCCCTATGAATGGGACCCCGAGTCCGAGAGGTACCGGAAGGGAGAACGGGAGGTCCGGCACACCATCATCCGGGTCATTCGCGACCACCTTCAGGGGCGGCAGGAACGGACGTCCTGGTCGGCCTACGCGCTTGATTTGACGCGCGCCACCTTCGACGGAGGTGACTTCTCCGGCAGCCACTTCCACGGCAGCGTCTCCTTCGCCGGTGCCGAATTCATCGGAGATTCGTTCATCTTCGACGAAGCGCGGTTCAGCGATGGCACGGTCGTCTTTCGCGGCGCACGGTTCAGCAGCTGCACGGTCAGGTTCGACAAAGCCCGATTCGACGGCGGCACCGTCAACTTCGACGAGGCGCGGTTCAGCAGCGGTACTGTCGCCCTTCGTGGCGCTCTGTTCGACCCGTCCGGAACAATCACGTTCCAGGACGCGCGGTTCAGTGGCGGGACGGTCGCCCTCGACGAGGCCGAGTTCAATGGTGGCACGGTCAGCTTCGAGCGGGCGCGGTTCACCGACAGCACCGTCACCATCAACCATGCGAGGTGTACCGCCGGCTCGCTCGCCTTCCACCGTGCGCAGTTCAAAGGTGGCACGGTCAGCTTCGACCACGCGCAGTTCGTCGGCGGCGTGGTCGCCCTCGACGATACGGAATTCACGGACAGCACGGTCAGCTTCTACGCCGCGCGGTTCGCTGATGGCACCATCACACTTGACTACGGACAGTTCACCGGCAGCACGGTCACCTTTCATCACGCACGGTTCGGCGGGGGCAGGGTCACCCTCGACCGCGCCAGGTTCACAGGGGGCATGCTCTCCTTCGTCCGTGCCCAGGTGACCGAGGGCGTCGTCGCCTGCGAGGAAGCGCAGTTCAGCGGCACCAGCGTCCGCTGGGGCCGCCTGCGGCCACCGGAGGGGTGGAGGGCGTGACGTCGTGGCCCTCCGACGTGTCCGGTCGCCGGTCGCCGGTCGTCGGTCGCCGGTCGATCCTCCGTCACCGTCCTGGACTTCGTTCCGGGGCCGAAGGCTGCGACCCCGAGGCACTCACCCCGGAAGCCCAGGGGAGGGTGAGGCTCACCTGGAAGCCGCCGCCGGCGGCCGGGCCGGTGGTGAGGGTGCCCCGCAGCATCGTGGCGCGCTCGCGCAGGCCGGTCAGGCCGTGGCCGCTGCTGGGTAGGCGGAGCGGTGGCCGGGTGGTCGGGTCGGGGGGCCCGTTGTGGACGCGGAGGCGCAGGAGCGTGGGGTCGCGGTCGAGGCGGATGGACACGGTGGCGCCGGGCGCGTGCTTGCGGGCGTTGGTCAGGCTCTCCTGGACGGTCCGGTAGACGGCGTGCACCACGGGCCCCGGCAGCTGGTGCTCCGCAGGTCTTCGTTCTGCACGATTACCCCCCCCGTGATGAGGAACTGCCGACATCGGCACTCGAAATACCCGCTTCATGACCAGGGAGGAAATCCGCCACCCGGGTGGGCGGCCGCTGCGCCCGGCCTACGAGCTGTCGCCCGGGAAAAGGGGCACTGGCAAGGAAGGTAACCGGGCTTGAGGCCGCATTTCAAGAGATTTGGAAGTGCCGGAAATGATGATCGGACCAGGTCTCGCCGGAATGCCCATGGACGAATGGAAGATCCGGACGGCCAAGGGGCGTGAATACGTCTTCGACAGCGAACAGGAAGCCCGCGAAGCCCTGCCGGAATACGGCGACGGCAGCACCGTCTGGAAGCGGAAGGTCTATCGCGGGATCGCCGACGTCACCATGTCACCCGAGGGCTGGACCCAGATCCACTGACCGGCCTACCGGGGTGCGGTGTGGTCCAGGCGGTCGAGGGCCCGGCGGATCACGGGCTGCCGCCGGTACGGGGCCAGCCGTTCGCGGTACCGCCCGGCGATGCCGGGGGCGAGGGCCCCGGTGAGGTCGACGGCGTGGTGGGTCGTGGCCGCGGCGAGGTCGAGCTCGCCGAGCGCGGCCATCGCCGCCCTGAGCCGGCTGAGGGGGTGCGCCATGGGGATCGACCTCGGAGATCGGGGCTGCCCAGGGCGACCGGTTGGCCCCGGACGGTGAAGGCTCGTTCCCAGCGTACGCACACCGCCGGCGCACCCGTCGTCGGGTGATTGATCGACGGTAGGGCTCGATGCGCGGCGGTGGACGGATGGCGCGTCGGGAGGTGCCGTCGCGGCGCAGGGGTGCCGGGCCCCGTTGGGCGGGGCCCGGCGTCGGGGGGCGCGGCTCAGGCGGTCGTGCCCGGGGCGGGGCGTTCCTTCTGGGCGTCGACGACGGCCCGCTCCAGGACGGCGGTGCGCTCGGTGACCGTGCCGGGCTTGATGTCGTTGACCTGCTTGACCTGGATGCCGCGGCTGCCCAGGTAGGTGAAGGTCGTACGGTCGAAGACGAGCTCGGTCCGTTCGCCGTTCTGCTCGTCCAGGCGGGCCAGGGCGAGGCCGGTGCGGCCGACGGCGTCCTGGGAGTTCTGGACGACGACCACGCCGGGGATCTTCGCGGCGGCCCGGTAGAGCGCGGCGGCGCTCTGGGCGGGCACGAGCTGCTCGTTGACGATCGCCCTGATCGTCTCGAACGCCTGCTGGTCCCGGTCCCGCGGACCGGTGACGGTCGTGTAGATCACCTTCAGCAGCGCGTCCGGGTCGGTCGGCTGGGCCTTGAGCCAGTCGTACGAGTGGCGGAGCGGCTCGCCGGGGATGTCCTGGCCGTTCACGGGCTTGGAGTGGGGGCCGTCGCTGTCCAGGGTGATGCCGCCCTCGGCCTGGTAGCCGGGCTCGTCGAGCCAGCCCTTGAGCGCGTCGGGGGTCCGCCAGACCTCGCGCTGGTGCAGCGGCTGCACCCAGGTCCTGGACTCGTCGGTGTCGCCGTTGTGCGAGGAGGACAGGAAGGAGACCTTGCTCTTGACGTAGATGTACTGGCCGGGCTTCGGCTCCGGGGTCGGCTGCGTGCTCACGGCGGCGGCGATCTGCTGGACGGTCGAGACGAGTTGGAGGGCGCTGCCCTCCTCGACCGGCACGACGGGCGCCTCGACGGAGGCCGCTCCCGTACGCGGTCCGCCGACGCCGTTGGTCAGCGCGCCGACGGCGAGGACGGCGGTGAGCGCGGCGGCGGTGACGGGGAGGGCGATCAGCAGGGCGCGCCGGACCGGCCGCTTCGTGGCCGTGGGGGCGGGTGTGGGGGCTGGGGTGCGGATCTCGTTCAACAGGTGCTCCTCGAACAGCAGCTGACGGTCGAGCGACATCGGAGGGGCCGACGGGGGCGGGAGTAGCCTGGCGAGCTCCGCGTGGTCCGACTCCCCGTGGTCCGGCTCCGTGCGGGTCAGGGGCTCGGACCGCTTCCAGAACTTGCGGGTCATCCGTACGTCTCCTCGTGCGACTCGTGCGACTCGTACGACCGGGCCGCGTGAGTGCGGCCGCCCTGTACTTGTCCGGGGCGCGGAAGCGGTTCCCGGTTCTTCGTCAGTTCCTGTCCGGCGAGTTTGCGCAGCCGCGTGCGGGCGCGTGAGAGGCGCGAACGCACGGTGCCGATCGGGACCCCGAGGGCGGCGGCGGCCTCGGCGTACCCCAGCCCGGACCAGACGCACAGGGTGAACACCTCGCGCTCCGCGCGGCGCAGCTTGCCCAGCGCCCGCTGGGCGGCGGCGAGTTGGTCGGCGTCGGCCAGGCGTCCGACGAGTTCGTCGGCGAAGTCCGGGACGGTGTCGCGGGCGGGCAGACGCCCGAGGGCCGCCTGGTGGCGGCGTGCGGCACGACGGGTGTTGCGCAGCACGTTGACGGCGATGCCCATGAGCCACGGACGCGGGCCGGCCTCGTGGTCGAGCAGCCGGTCCCGCAGCCGCCAGGCCTCCAGGAAGGTCAGCGAGACGACGTCCTCGGCGAGGTCCCGGTCACCGCTCACGCGGACGGCGTGCCGATGGACCAGCGGGGCATGGTCACGGAAGAGTTCCCTGAACGCTTCGGGGTCCCCCGCGCGTATCCGGGCGTGCGATGAGTAGTCCACACCGTGCCTTGTCCGCCGCGGGCGCCCGGTTCCGGTGACCTGCCTCACACGGGGCGATGCTCTGAGGGATGTCGGGCGGTGACGGTTCTCCTCCGGGCTCGCGCACCGCACCCGAAGTCAGGGCGAGGCCCTGACCCGGAACTGTACCGGCCGGTCCCGCCGCCCTGACCGCGCCCCGGGCTCCCTGACCAGGGCGGAGCGGGTGTCGGGGCCGGACGTGCGGTACGGGACCGGCGGCGTCCGACTCCGAGGGGTCCGGCCGGCTTCGGCGGCCCGGTCGTCACCGCGGCGGCCGTCGCCCGACCCGCCGACGGCCGGTCCGGCCGAACTCGACCCGGATGGGGGTGCGTGACATTGCTCCGGCGGGGCAGACGGCAGACCCGCCGTGACGAAACTGGGGAGACCAGAGGGATGGATGTGTTCCCGACCCGCACCACGATGTGCCTGCAGACCGACCCGGACACGCTCGTGTCGGTAGCCGTGGAGCTGTCCTACAGCAGCGACGACCCGTACGCCGTCCACTGCTTCTTCCCCGATGAACCGGTACCCGTGTCCTGGACCTTCGGCCGTGACCTGCTGGCCGCCGGGCTGGAGCGCGTCTGCGGCGAGGGCGACGTCCGGATCGAACCGGCCGACCGGCAGCACACCTGGATCGCCATCTCCGACGGGGACAGCCGTGGCGTGGCCCTGCTGCTCGCCCGCACCCGCGACCTGGCCGATTTCCTGGCCCGTACCTACCAGGCCGTACCCGTGGGCACCGAGGGCCGGCACATCGACTGGGACGCCTGCATCGGCCACCTCCTCAACCGGGAGAGCGGCCAGGACTCGCGCACGGCGTAGCGGGCCGGACGCCGGCGGGGTCGAACCCGGCGGCGGGCGCTGCACGAGGTGTCGCGGGAGCGGTGCACCAACCCCGACGGGCGGCGTGCATGTCCGCCGGCCGGGTAGACGCGCAGTGGCAGCCGGCCGTCGGGTCGGAGCCATTCATCCGCCAGGGGCCGGAGTCGTCGTCCGGCCCCTGACCGCGCCCGCAGGCGGCTGACCGCGCCCGCAGGCGGCCCTGGGGTCAGGACAGGCAGGCGGCGGAGATGATGCGCAGCCCTCGCGCGCTCCGCAGGATGCGGTGCTCGCCGGTGCAGGCGATCTCCACCTGGAGGGCGCCGTCGCTGTCGGCGAAGACGCGGTGCCCGGCCGGACCGGTGCGGGTGCTCGCCGTCACGACGGCGGGGCGGACCGTGCCGACCGCGTCGCGCAGGCGCAGGGCGTAGGCGCTGCCGGGGGAGATGGTCATCGGGGTCACCCCGTGAGCGGGCGGAAGCCGAGGAGCCAGCCCAGCGTGTGGGCCGCGCCGCGGGCCCGGGCGCGGTCGGGTTCGGGGAGCGCGGGGTCGCGCGCGGCGTCGATGGCGGCGCGCTCCTCCGCGGCGAGGTCGAGTTCGGCGAGCGGCAGGGCGACGGCCCGGCCGGTGACCGGCGCGGGCCGGTGGGGATCCAGGGCCCGGCGGTAGGCGCGCAGCGCTCCCCGGGCGGCGGCGTCGGCGTGCTGGGCCGGCCGGTCCGCGGTGGCCTGGACGACGTGGCGGGGCCGGACGGCGATGAACGCCTCGCTGCCGTCCTCGGACATGCGAATCAGCTCGCGGACTCGGCGGACTGTGCGCTCTGCACGCGCACGCGACCCACCTTGCCGCGCCGGACGGGGTGCGGCGCGGCAGCGGGACCGATCGTTCGCCCAGCCGGGGGACGGCCCGTACCGGGGCCGTGCCCGCGCGGTCGGCCGCGTCTCAGCGACCGCCGCGGCCTGCCGGCCGGTCGGCGTCGTCCTCCTCGTCCTCGTCCTCCTCGTCCTCCTCGTCCTCGCCGTACTCCTCGTCCTCGTCGTCGTACCCCTCGTCCTCCTCCGCTTCTTCCTCTTCCCCTTCGTCCTCGTCCTCGGCGTAGTCGTCGTCCGCGTCCTCGTCCTCCGGTTCCTCGTCCTCGTCGTCGTACCCCTCGTCGTCCTCGGCGTCCTGGCCGGTCGCCTCGTCAACCTCGCCGTCCTCGGTCTCCTCGCCGTCCTCGGTGTCCTCGCCGTCCTCGGTGTCCTCGGTGTCCTGGTCGGCCGCCTCCTCGTCCTCCATGGCCTCCTCATGGGTGCGGACGACCTCGCCGTCGCGGATCTCCCCGCGCCAGCCGTCGACCTCGTCGTCACCGAAAGTGACGTAACGCTGGAAGTTCTTGAAGTCCAGGCGCAACCGGCGGCCCTGGGCGCGCCACAGGTTGCCGGTCTTCTCGAAGAGCCCCGAGGGGAAGTACTCGACGACCAGGACGATCCTGGTCAGGGTCGGGGTCAGCTCGTGGAAGCTGACGGCGCCGTGCGTCGTGCCCTTGGCGCCCTCCGAACTCCAGACGATCCGCTCGTCCGGCACCTGCTCCTGGACCGTCGCCTTCCAGCTGCGGGTGGAGGGGCCCACCTTGACCTTCCAGTCGCTGCTGACGTCATCGCCCTTGTTGACGCTGCGCACGCCCTTGGTGAACCCGCTGAACTGCTCGTACTGGGTCCACCGGTCGTACGCGAGGCGCAGCGGGACACCGACGTCGAGCACCTCGACGATGTTCATCACCTTGGTGCTGCCGGCCTTCTTGCCGCCCTTCCCGCCCTTGCCGAAGGCCTCCTTGAACTTGCCGACGACGTTGTCCTTGAGGCTCTTGGCCTTCTCCCCGACGAAGGCCTTCACCGGGGAGTCGCCCTGGAGGACGCGGGCGCCGACCGCGGGGAGGGTCCCGCCGTTCGCCGCGACGTCGCTGAGCTGGTCGGTCACCTCGGTGAGCTTGCCCCCGGCCTTCTCGGCAAGGTGTTCGGCCTGCGCGCCGAGGTAGTGGACGACCTCTTCGCGAAGCCTGTCCAGGCCCGAGACGTCGTCCGTGTCGGGGGCGCCGCGCTGCGTGGTGGTCATGATGCCCTCCCGCGCCCGGACCGGGCCGCCGGCTTCGTCCCGGCGGTCTTCTTGGCGGTGGCCTTCTTGGCCGGGGCCTTCTTCGCGGGAGCCCGTTTCGCGGTCGTGGCCGCCTTGCCGGCGGGCTTCGCCCGGGCCGCGGTCGTCGTCTTCTTGGCGGGCGCCGTCTTCTTCGCCGCGGCCTTCCGGGCCGGTGCCGTCTTCCGGGCGGGCGCCGTCTTCTCGGCGGTCGTCTTCCCGGCGGGCGTGCTCCTCTTGGCCGCGGGGCGGCTCTCGCGCGCTGTGGCCGAAGCCGGCTTCTTCCGGGCGGGCTTCTCGGCGGCGGGTTCGGCGGAGTCCGTCTCCTTCGGCGGCCGCCTCCGGGAGCGGGGTGCGGCGCTCGCGCTCGGGCGACGGCGCCGGGGCCGCTCGGGCTCGGGCTCCTCCTCCGCGTCCGCCTTGCGGGCGCTGCGTCGGCGCTTCTGGGGCTCCGGCGGCTCCTCGTCCTCGCCCTGTTCGTCCTCCGGCTCCCGGTCCTCGTCCTCGTCCCGGTCGTCACCGGCCTCGTCGTCCTCGTCGTCCTCCGTGTCCTCGTCGTCCTCCGTGTCCTCCGTGTCTTCCGTGTCCTCCGTCTCGTCCTCCTCGGCGTCCTCCTCCTCGTAGTCGGCCGGCTCGTCCTCGTCCTCCTCCGGCCCGTACTCCTCCTCGTCCTCGTCCGGCGGTTCCTCCTGCTTCTTCGCGCCGATGTTCCTGGTCCGGTCGCGCAGGGTGTCGGCGAGGTTGGTCAGCTGGCGGTCGGCAGCGGCGGCGACCGCCTTGCGTCCGGCCGAGAGCAGCTCGCCGCGGACCTGTTCGTTGAGTTCCGCCATCTGGGGGGTGTCGGCGAGCTTGCGCAACCCTTCGGTCGCCAGCTGACGCGGGTCCAGGCCGAAGCGGCGGCCGGCCAGGTAGGTGGCCGCGGCGAACGCCATCCTGCCCTTCTTCACCCGACCGAGGACGTACCCGCCGGCGACCGCGGCGGCGAGGGCGATCTTGGTGGTGTCGTTCATGAGGTCTTCCCTTCAGGCGGCATGGCCAGAGGGCCGAGGAGCATCGCGCGGAGGGCAGCATTTCGTGCACATGTCGCGGTCCGGGTCGCCGCACCCCGCCCCAACCGACGCGTGTTCCCAGCTGGGATGTTCCTATTCGGCGCGCGCGCGTTTGCCTGATCCCGGCCCGGGGCAGGCGTGCGGCCGGGACAACAGCCCGGAGATGGTCATGGCCGCAGATCCCGAGAGGCCCGCGCGCAGGACGCGGCGTCCTTCCGACGAGGACAGCCCACCGGCCCGTACTCCTACGGCCCGGCGGGCCGCGGCGGCCCCACGGCGGCGGCCGCGCAAGGTGTCCGCTCCGCAGGCCATCCGGTGTGCGGCCCGGCAGCTCGAAGAACTGCTGGGCCGGGCCCCGGAGTCGGTCTCCGCGGTGAAGCCCGCCGAGGACGGCTGGCAGGCGGACGTCGAAGTGCTGGAGCTGGAGCGGATTCCTCCCACCACCAGTGTGATGGCCACCTACCGGGTCACCCTGGACGCAGAGGGTGAACTGGTCGCCTACGAGCGCACGCGACGGTACAGCCGGGGCCAGATCGACCGGCTCTGACTCGGCGTCGCCCGAAGACCGCGCGGTCGTCCGAAAGACGCGTCGTCGTCCGAAGACTCGCCGGCGCCCGAAACGCCGTCCCGGCCGGTCCGCCGTACCGCGGCCGCCGGAACGCCCGACCGACACGAGAGGAACGGCCACCCGCACATCGCTGCGAGCGACCGGGAACGGAGCCCAGCGTGACAGTCGTACCGCAGTCAGCAGGCGGGGGCGTGGCCTCCCGCGGTGCGGGGCCCGGCGGCGCCGGGTCCGGCAACCTGTACGACATCCTCGAACTCATCCTGGACCGTGGCCTGGTCATCGACGTCTTCGTCCGGGTCTCCCTGGTCGGGATCGAGATACTCAAGATCGACGCCCGCATCGTGGTCGCCAGCGTGGACACCTATCTCCGGTTCGCGGAGGCCTGCAACCGTCTGGACCTGGAGTCCGGGCGCAAGGCGCCCGCCCAACTGACCGACATCGTCGGTGAGGTCACCGAAGGCGGGGCCAAGGGCAAGAGCAAGGGTGCGCTGACCGGCGCCGTCGAGGCCGTCACCGACGCCGTGCGCGGCGGCCGCGACGAGGAGAAGGAGCCCGCCGAGAAGCGCGAGCGCCCGGCCCGCCGACCGGCCCGGCACCGCGAGGAGTGAACCATGGCCGTCTACGTCTACTCCATCGTCGCCGGCACGCATCCGCTCGACCTGAGCGGCCTCGCGGGAGTCGGAGCGGACCCCGCCGCCCTGCGGACCGTCGACAGCGGACGGCTGACCGCGGTCGTCAGCGACGCGCCGCCCGGCCTGCGCGCCAAGCGCCGCGACCTCGCCGCCCACCAGGCGGTGCAGGAGCGCCTCATGGCCGGCGGCACGGTTCTCCCGCTGCGCTTCGGCCTGACCGCCCCCGACGACGACGCCGTCCGCGCGGCCCTCACCGAAAACGCCGAGCAGTACGCGGCCCGGCTGAGCGAACTCGACGGGTGCGCCGAGTTCCACCTCAAGGCCACCGAGGACGAGGAGAGCCTGTTGCGCCGGATCCTGGCGGAGTCGCCGGAGGCCCGGCGCCTCAACGACGAGATCCGCGGCGGGCGCGCCGCCCCCGACGCGCCGGTGGTGCTCGGCGAGCTCGTCTCCCAGGAGGTGCGCGCCCGCCAGGAGGCCCTCGCCGCCGGCATCACCCAGGCGCTGCGGCCCCACGCCCGCGACGAGCGATCCTCCCCGGCGTCCGGCGACGTCTTCCTGAGCATCTCCTTCCTCGTCGCCCGGGACGCCGAGGACGCCTTCCTGACGGCCGAGAAGGGCCTCGCCGCCGAACTCGGTGACAGCGTGGACCTGCGCCTGCACGGTCCGTTGCCCGCGTACAGCTTCGTCTGAGTCCGAGGACGCGGAGAAGACGACGCGGAGAAGATGATGCGGAGGAAGCGAGGAAGCCATGGGTCTGATCACGCAGATCCTCACCCTGCCGCTGGCACCCGTCCGCGGCGCCGTGTGGGTGGCCGAACGCATCCAGGAAGCAGCCGAGCAGCAGTACTACGATCCCGCGCCCGTCGAACGCGAACTGGCCGAACTGGAGCAGGCCCTGCTCGCCGGCGACATCGACGAGGAGACCTTCGACCGGCGGGAGGACGAACTCCTCGACCGGCTGGACGAGATCAGGGCATGGCAGCGCGGGGAGCCGTGACCCGCCCGGGCCCGGCCAGGGGCCCGAACCAGGAGAGGAAGGCCGAACGGTCGTGACACAACCCATCGCCGACAGGTTCGGCTCCACCTCCTCCCGAGCCGCACCGCCTTACGCCCAGGGCTCCTCCGCCAACCTCGCCGACATCCTCGAACGCGTCCTCGACAAGGGCATCGTCATCGCCGGCGACATCCAGATCAACCTGCTCGACATCGAACTGCTCACCATCAAACTGCGCCTGCTGGTCGCCTCGGTGGACAAGGCCAAGGAGATGGGCATCGACTGGTGGGAGCACGATCCCTCGCTCTCCTCGCGCGCCCGGGGCGACCGCCTGCCGGCCGCCGACCGGGAGCCGGCACGGGAGCTGGAGGCCGAGAACGAGCGCCTGCGCGGCGAACTCGCCCGGCTGCGGGCGGAGCCGGGCCTGCCACCGGCCGCCGAGGAGCCCCCCGTCCGCCGCCCCGCACGCGCGAAGCGCGCCGCCCCGGCGCCCCGCACGCGACGCACCCGGGAGGAGTGATGGCCGGCACCGTCGTCTACGCCTACGCCATCGCCCGGAGCACCGAAGCCCTCGGGCCCGCCGCCGCCGGCGCGCACGGGATCGCCGGCGCCCCGGTGCTGCTCCTGCACGCCGACGACCCCGGGCTCGCGGCGGCCGTCAGCCGCGTCCCCGCCGAGGACTTCCGCCAGGACGCCCTCGCCGAGCACCTGGAGGACCTCCAGTGGCTCGAAACCGCGGCCCGGGCCCACCACGCCGTGGTCGCCGCGCTCGCCGCGGTCACCACCGTCCTCCCGCTGCGCCTCGCGACGGTGTACTTCGACGACGACGGCGTGCGCAGCGCCCTCGACGCCCGGCAGGACGAGTTCACGGCGGCGCTCGACCGGCTCGCGGCGCAGGTCGAATGGGGCGTGAAGATCTATGTCGAGGCTCCGGCACCGGAGCCGGTGCCCGAGGGTCCGCCGCCCGCGGACGTCGGGCCGGGCCGGGCGTACCTACACGCCCGGAGGGCCGTGCGCGACCGGCACGCGGAGCGCTACCGCGCCGCGGAACAGGTGGCGGCCCGGGTCGAGGCCGCCGCGGCCCGACTGGCGGTGGCCCGGGCGCACCACCGCGTCCACAGCGGGGAGCCGGTGGGGGAGCAGGGCGAGAACGTGCTCAACGACGCCTACCTGGTGCCCGTGGAGCGGGCCGGGGTGTTCCGCGAGGACGTCCTGCGGGCGGGGCAGGGGCTGAACGGGGTCCGCGTCGAGGTCACCGGCCCGTGGGCGCCCTACTCCTTCGCCGTCCTGCCCCAGGACGAGCCGACGGGTGGTGAACGGCCGGTATGAACGGTCAGCAGCCCGGGCCGGGCGACCGGTACGGCGGGCAGGAGCCGCTGCCGGACCGCCGGATCGCCCTCGTCGACCTCCTGGACCGGCTGCTGGGCGGGGGTGTCGTCCTCACCGGCGACATCGTGCTGTCCGTCGCCGACGTCGACCTCGTGCGCATCTCGCTGCGGGCCCTGATCGTCTCGATCAGCGGCCCGGAGCTCTCTCCGTGGCAGGACGGCAGGCGGCTCGGCGGTGATGCGCCGTGAGCCCCTCGGACGCCGGTCGGACCGGCGGTACCGGCCGCGCCGACCGCGATGGCCGGGACCGTCGCTATGCGGAGGTCGCCGCGGCCGCCGATCGCGCGTTCCGCCTGCTGCCCGCGTCCCCCGAGGACGGCCGCCGGGTGCGGGACCGGCAGCCCCACCCGGCCCGCAGGATCAACACCGACGGCACCGACCCCGAGAACGTCGAACGGGACCTGGTCCAGCTCGTGCTCACCCTGGTCGAACTCCTGCGGCAGCTCATGGAGCGCCAGGCGCTGCGCCGGGTCGACGCCGGGGACCTCAGCGAGGAGCAGGAGGAGCGACTCGGTGCGACCCTGATGGCGCTTCACGACAGGATGGACGACCTCTGCGCCCGCTACGGGCTGAACCGCGCCGACCTGAACCTCGACCTCGGCCCGCTGGGAAGCCTCCTACCGCCCCCGTAGCCGGCCCCCGGCATCACCGGCCGTCCCGCCGTCCGCGGCCGTCCCGCTGTCACCGGCCGTCCCGCCATCGGTGGCCCCCCGCCATCGGCGGCCCCCCGCCGTCGGCGGCCCTCCCGCTATCGGCGGTCGCCCCAGACCGAGGCGGCGATGCCGACCCGGTTCCGCACGCCGAGCTTGCGCTGGATGTTCGCCAGGTGGTTCTTGACCGTGCCGGCCGAGATGAACAACTGCTCGGCGATCTCCGCGTTGGTCGCCCCGCCCGAGACCAGCCCGGCGATCTCGGTCTCCCGCGGGGTCAGCGGCTCGGCGGGCTCCGCCTGCGGCGACGCCGGGGCGGGGGCGGCCAGTTGACGCAGCAGCCGGACGGTGACCTGCGGGCTGATCAGGGTGTCACCGGCCACCGCCGCCCGGACCGCCTCGACCAGCAGGGCGGGGCTGGACCTCTTGAGCAGGAAGCCGGCCGCGCCGTGCCGGAGCGCGGCGTGCACGTACTCGTCCAGGTCGAAGGTGGTCACCACGACCACCCGCAGCGGGTCGGCCACCTCGGGCCCGGCCAGCCGCCGGGTCAGTTCCAGGCCGTCCAGCTTCGGCATCCGGATGTCCGCCAGCACCACGTCGGGGCGGAGCAGGCGGGCCTGTTCGAACGCGGCGAGGCCGTCGGCGGCCTCCGCCACCACGGTGAGGTCGGGTTGGGCGTCCAGGATCATCCGGTAGGCCGCGCGGATGTCGTCGTGGTCGTCGGCCAGGAGGACGCGGATGCTCATGAGGCCCCTTCGGCCGGCAGCGGAAACGTGGCGGTGACCAGCCAGCCCTGCCCGGCGCGCCCGGCGTCGAGCGTACCGCCGAGCGCCTCGACCCGGGCGGCCAGGGCGCTCAGCCCGTGCCCGCCCCGGTGCCGGGGCGGGCTCTCCACCGCTCCGCCGTCGTCGGCGACGGTCAACTCCAGCCGCTGCCCGTCGAGTCGGCGGACGGACACGGTGACCGACCGGGCGGCGGGGGCGTGCCGCCGGACATTGGTCAGCGCCTCGGCCACGATCCGGTGGACGGTGGCCCCGGCCTCCCGGCCGACCGGCCGCTCCGGCAGGTCGAGCCGGACCTCGGCGGCCCCGGAGGCGGTGAACCGTTCGGCCAGCGCGGGGAGTTCGGCCAGACCGGGCTGCGGGGCCCGGCGGCCGGCGGCGTCCTCCTCCGGGGTGCGCAGCAGGGCGACCGTCCGGTCCAGCGAGGAGAGCGCCTGCTGGCCGGACTGCTCGATCCGCCGGAACACCTCGGCCAGTTCGGGGTGCGGCTCCGCCAGGAAGCCGCCGGCCTGGGCCAGCGCGACCATCCCGCTGACGTCGTGCGCCACGAAGTCGTGCAGGTCGTGGGCGAGTTCCAGCTGTTCGGCCCGGCGCGCGGCCGCCACCTCGCGGCGCCGGAGGCCGTCCAGCGACCAGAGGTAGAAGCCGACCAGCGCCGCCCCCAGGGCCCCGACCGCGCCGAAGCCGAGCAGTCCGACCTGCTGCCAGCCCTCGACCGGCGCGGCATAGCGCAGCGGCCAGCAGAGCAGCGCCGCCGCCAGGACCCCGACGGCCACCCGGCCCCGGCCGGTGCGCACCGTCATCGTCACCAGGACCAGCAGCCCGATCAGTTCGGCCACCCCGACCGTCCCCGCCGGGCCGTCCTCGCCGAAGCCGCCCAGCGCCGCCCCGACGGCGGTCAGCGCGAGCGAGACCACCCCCGCCGCCGCCGTCGGCCGTGGCCGCCTGATCCGCAGTGCGGCCGCCACCGCGAGCACCGGCACGATGCTCCCCCATTCCCCGATCATGCGCCCAGCCTATGCACCGGGCGGCGCCGCCACCCGTGCCGAACGGCACAGGCCGGGGCGGCGGGGCGCCCGCGGACCTCCCGATCGGCATCTGCCGCCGGTACCGGCCCCGCCGCCAGGCTGGAGGCACACCGAACGACGAGAGGAACTCCGATGCTGGACACCGCGGTCGCCCCCACCACCAGTGCCGTCGCCACCCCGCTCCCGTACCGGCCCGCCGCACCGTGGGCGGTCCGGGTGGCCAAGGTCGCGGCGCTGACCGCCGTCCCGTCCGGGCTCTGGCGGGTCGCCCTGGGCGTCGGCGTCCCGGTCGGATTCTCCGGGGCGATGGAACGGCAGATGACGGCTCACATGCCGGGCTGGGCCACCTTCTACGTGCTCGCCCTGAGCGCGCTCGCCGAGACGCTGGCCTTCCTCACCCTGGGCCTGGTCCGCCCCTGGGGCCGGGTCACCCCCCGCTGGCTGCCGCTGATCGGCGGCCGCCGGGTGCGTCCGTGGGCCGCCGTGGTCCCCGCCGGACTGGGGGCGGCGGCGGTCACCGCGCTCACCTTCGCCGCCGCCTTCGGCGGGTGGTATGGCCCGAACGCCATGGGCAACCCGGAGGCCCCGCACGGCCTGGCCGGTCTGGCCATGACCCTCTGCTACGCCCCGCTGCTGCTCTGGGGCCCGTTGCTCGCGATCGTCACCGTGGACTACCACCGCCGTTCCGGGGCCGGCGCGCGCTGATCCGTCGCCGCGGGGCCGGCCCGGCGCCGCCGGGCGGGCGCCGGATGGGTGCCGCTGGGTGGCATGCGAACGATGCCTCGTCGAGGCTGGGCGGGAGTCCCGCGGCGGAGAGGTGCGGTGTCGATGTTCGATACGAGCTTTGCGTTCCCGCGTTCCCTCCTGCACCCGGTGTCCGGAGCGCGGGGCCGGGTCGCCGTCGTCGGGGCGGGCGTGGCCGGGCTGGTGTGCGCGTACGAGCTGCAGCGGCGGGGACTCGACGTCGTGGTGTACGTGTCCGCCCGGCTCGGTGGCGACCCCGTCCGACCCCTCGCCGCCGAACTCCTCCGCCTCGCCCGGGCCGGCCTGTCCGCCCGCGTCGCCGCCGGCGTCGAGCCTCCGCACGTCCCCGCCTACCTCGACCCGCTGGACGACCTCGTCGAGACCGGCAGCACGTTCGCCGACCGGTGCCTGCGACGCTGGCACGGCGACCTCCACCGGGACCCCGCCCGCTACGTCGCCGCGTACCGCGTCTGACCCCGGACGCCGCCCGCGCTCCGACACCGACCACCGGGCCACCGTCCGCCGGGGCGTGCGGGCCCGGCTCCGCTTCCCGACGCCGGGTGCCGCCACACGGAACCACGGAGGTGTGTCGTACGTCGTAATCGGGGGTGATCGGCCGGGGGGACAGGCCGCCCGGCACGTTAGGCTGCATCTTTCGGGGAGCGGCCTGGTGCCGCCATCGGATCGTCGTCGAGACCCATCCGGACCGGGCACGGCCCGTCCCACGAACGGATCTCGTCCTGCCACGGAGGTACGGCCTTGCACATCGACGCCTGGATCGAGAGCGTCCCGCCGGGTGCGGTGTACGCCCTGGTCGCGCTGATCATCGGGCTGGAGTCCCTGGGCATCCCGCTGCCCGGCGAGATCGCCCTGGTGTCGGCGGCGCTGCTGTCCGCCCGCGGTGTGGTCAGCCCGGTCTGGGTCGCGGTCTGCGCGATCCTCGGAGCGATCATCGGCGACTCGATCGGCTACTCGATCGGGCGCAAGGGCGGCAAGCCGCTGTTCGAGAAGCTCGGACGGAAGTTCCCCAAGCACTTCGGGCCGGACCACCTGGCCAGTGCCGAGCGCTCGTTCCAGAAGTGGGGCATGTGGGCGGTCTTCTTCGGCCGCTTCATCGCGCTGCTGCGGATCTTCGCCGGCCCGCTCGCGGGCGCGCTGAAGATGCCGTACTGGAAGTTCCTGATCGCCAACGTGCTGGGCGGCGTGGTCTGGGCCGGCGGCACCACCCTGCTGGTGTACCAGGTCGGCAAGGTCGCCGAGCAATGGCTGTCGCGCTTCTCCTGGGTGGGTCTGCTGCTGGCCGCGGCCGGCGGCGCCCTCTCGGCCTGGCTGATGAAGCGCCGGGCCGGCAAGGCCGCCCGGGCCCGCGAGGCCGAGGAGGCGGCGGCGGCCGCCGCCGAGCCCGCGGTGGGCGCTCCCGCGGTGGACTGATCGGCACCGGAGCGTTCCAGCAGAGCTGTCTTCCCGCCGGGGTAGCATCGGGCTACCCCGGCGGTGGCATGTAAAGCAGCAGGTGGAGGGCGTTGTGGCAGAGCAGACGTGGGACGCGGTGGATGCCTACTTCTCCGAGCGGCTGGTCGGGCACGACCCGGTGCTGGAGGCCGCGACGGCCGCCGCCGAAGCCGCGGGGCTGCCGCCCATCGCGGTGGCGCCCAACCAGGGCAAGCTGCTGCACCTGCTGGCCCTCACCCAGGGCGCGCGGCGCATCCTGGAGGTCGGCACGCTCGGCGGCTACAGCGCGATCTGGCTGGCCCGGGCACTGCCCGCCGACGGCACCCTGATCACCCTGGAGATCGACCCGGCGCACGCCGGGGTCGCCCGGGCGAACCTCGCGCGGGCGGGCCTGGAGAAGGTCGCCGAGGTCCGGCTCGGCCGCGCCGCCGACTCGCTGGCCGCGCTGGTGGCGGACGGCGCCGAGCCGTTCGACCTGGTCTTCATCGACGCGGACAAGCAGAGCAACCCCGAGTACTTCGCCCGGGCGCTGGAGCTCACCGCCCCGGGCTCGCTGATCGTGGTCGACAACGTGGTGCGCCGCGGCGCCGTCGCCGACCCGGAGAGCGACGACCCGGCGGTGGTCGCGATCCGCCGGCTGCACGACCTGATCGCCGCCGAGCCGCGGGTGTCCGCGACCTCCGTACAGACGGTCGGCAGCAAGGGCTACGACGGTTTCACCCTGGCCCGCGTCCAGCGCTGAGCAGTGCGCGACGGCGCCGGGCAGGGACGAGCGAGGGAGAAGAGAGAGCATGCGGATCGGACTGCTGGGCACCGGCCCCTGGGCGGAGCGGGTGCACGCGCCCGTACTGGCGGAGCACCCCGACTTCGAGCTCGCGGGCGTCTGGGGCCGCCGGCCCGAGGCGGCCGCCGCGCTCGGCGAGGCGCACGGCGTGCCCGGCCACCAGGACCTCGACCGGCTGCTCGCCGAGGTGGACGCCGTCTCCATCGCGCTGCCGCCGACCGTCCAGGCGGACCTCGCGGTGCGCGCCGCCGAGGCCGGCTGCCACCTGCTGCTGGACAAGCCGGTCGCGCTGACCGTCCCGGACGCCCGGCGGGTCGTCGAGGCCACCGAGGCGCACGGCCTCGCCACGGTGGTCTTCTTCACCGTCCGCTTCGGCGGCGAGCAGCTGCCGTGGATCGAGAAGCAGGCCGCCACCGGCGGCTGGTTCACCGGCCGCTCCGACTGGCTCGGCTCGGTCTTCGCCCCCGACAGCACCAGCCCGTACGCGGCCTCGCCCTGGCGGCAGGAGAAGGGCGCGCTCTGGGACGTCGGCCCCCACGCGCTCTCGGTGCTGCTCCCGGTGCTGGGCGACGCGGTCCGGGTGACCGCGGTCGCCGGCCCCCGGGACACCGTCCACCTCGTGCTGCTGCACGCCGGCGGCGCGTCCAGCACCCTCGCGCTCAGCCTGACCGCCCCGCTCGCGGCCGGCGGCACGGGCATGGAGCTGCGCGGCGAGTCGGGCGTCGTCCACCTCCCCGAGCGCGGCGAGGGCCCGCTGGCCGCGCTCCACCGCGCCCTGGACGCCCTGCGCGACTCCGCCCGCACCGGCGAGCCCCACCCCTGCGGCGCGGCCTTCGGCCTGCGGGTGGTCGAGATCCTCTCCGCCGCCGAGCGCTCGCTGGCCACCGCCGCCCCGGTCGACGTCTGACGCGCCGCGCCCGTGCGGCGGCCGTCCGACGTCGACCGCCGCCCCACGGCCGGGGCCGCGCTACCCGGTCCCGGAGCGCGGCCGACGTGCTCGGCCGGTTCGGCGGCGTGCCGAACCCCCCTCTGGCGGCGGGCGGTGTTCGTGCGGAACCGTGGGAGCAGGACGTTCGCGAGCCGGAGAGGGCTGCCCCATGACGGAGACGGTGCTGCGCCACCACCGGGAACTGACGGCGGCCCTGCGCCGGGCGCTGGTCGCGCTGTACTCGGAGGTGCGGGCGCCGTTGCTGCACCTGCCGAACTACGCCGTCGCGGCCTTCGTCGAGCGCCTGGAGCTGCACGGCGGGCAGCCGGGGTTCGAGGCCGTCCTCGGGTACGACGGCACCGAGCCGGTCGGGTACGCGTACGGCAACACCGTGGAGTCCGGCGACCGCTGGTGGGCCCGGCTGGCCAGGGCGACACCTCCGGAGCTGACGGCCGCGCCGACCTTCGCGCTCAGGGAGCTGGGGGTGCGCGCACGCTGGCGCGGCACCGGTGCTGCGCGCCGGATCCACGAGGGGCTCGCGGGCGGCCGTGGCGAGGGGCGCGTCATGCTGATGGTCAACCCGGCGGCCGGCGGCGGCAAGGTGCTCGCCCTGTACGAGGCGTGGGGCTACCAGGTCGTCAACGAGGTACCGCCCACCGCCGAGGCGCCGCCGTTGGTGGCGATGGCCCGGGCCTGCCGACTGCCCGACGGCGGCGCAGCCGGGAACTGACGCCCGGCCGGGTGGCCGCCGGCCTACCGGCCCTGGGGCGGTGCCTCCGGTCGGCGGTCGGCGGGGCGGGCCGGGGGGATGGGCGGGGCGGTGAAGTCGCGCGGGCCGGTCCACAGGGCGGGCACGGCGTCGCTGCGGCGGGCCAGTTCGTAGGCCAGGGCCTCGTAGTTGACGCGCCAGCCGTGGAAGTGCGGCCAGGCGTCGGCGGCGGAGCGTTCGCGGGGGAACCCGGCGGCGGTGATCATCGCCACCGCCGCGTCGAACTCGGTGAAGCTGAGGCGGATCGGGCTGTCCGGCGCCGGGTCCGGGTCGAAGGCGACGCGCAGCGAGCTGCCGACGTCGCGCAGCGCGGTGAAGCCGGCCCGCAGGACGAGGCGGGCCTCGGGCGGCGCCGAGCGCGGGTTGATCGCCAGGTGGATCGCGGCGGCGTCCATGACGGCGATCAGGCCCACCACCCAGCTGCGGTTCGGCTGCGGGGAGCGGAACGACAGCAGTACGGGGTAGTTGGAGTGGCTCTCGCCGATGTCGGCGGCGAGCCGCTCCCAGTCGCGGTAGAGCTGGGGGAGCGCGGTCTCGGTGTCCACGAGGGACTGCCGGGCCAGCAGCTCCGGGCCCCAGGCGGGTTCGCCGGCCCGGGACTTGAGGAGCGTCACCTCCACCTCGCGGCGGTTGTAGGCGCCGTACAGGGTCGGCAGGTAGGCGATCTGCAGGGCGATCACCAGCGGGCCGCTGGCGGCGGCCATGAAGTCGATGACCGAGAGGTGGAGCCGGTCCCCGCTGGCGAAGCCGAGGGTGAAGAGGCTGGAGCCGGCCTCCCGGAAGGAGACCGCCCAGTCCAGCCGCGAGGTGCCGTGCAGCAGCAGGGTGTACGCGAGCAGCATGCTGCCGAGCCACACCCCGAGCATGCCCAGCAGGACCAGCGGCGCCAGCCAGGTCTGCGCCCGGTCCTGGGCGCGGTAGCCGCCGAAGGGCGTGGCGGACAGCCGCAGCAGCGCCCGCAGGCCCCGCCAGAGCCGGTGCACCAGGGAGGAGTACAGGCCGCGCGGCACGACCAGGGTGCGCAGGATGCTCGCGACGGTGAGCACCAGGATCAGCGCGCCGGCCAGGGTGTGGATCAACCTCATGGCGACATTGTGGCGGTACGGCGGCATTGACAGCGCACAGCCCTCCGCTGAATGCTAAGCAAGCGCTTAGTCAGAAACGCTGACCAGGAGAGTGAGCCCATGCCCGACACCCCCGCCGACCCGCCCGGCCTGGACCTCGACCGGCTCCGCGGCCATCTGGACCGCGAACTGCCCGGCACCGTCCGGGGCGCGCTGCGGGCCGAGCTGATCGAGGGCGGCCGCTCCAACCTCACCTACCTGCTGACCGACGGCACCTCCCGCTGGGTGCTGCGCCGCCCGCCGCTCGGGCACGTGCTGGCCACCGCCCACGACATGGGCCGCGAGCACCGGGTGATGACCGCCCTGCGCGGCACCGGCGTCCCCGTCCCCGCCACCCTGCTGCTGGACACCGGCGCGGACGTCCTCGGCGCGCCCTGGTACCTGATGGAGTACGTCCCCGGCACCGCGCACCGCGACGCCGGCCCGCTCGCCGCCCTCGGCGAGAAGCGCGTCCACGCCCTCGGCGAGCAGTTGGTCGACACCCTCGCCGCCCTGCACCGGATCGACCCGGCCGCCGTCGGCCTCGCCGACTTCGGCCGCCCCGAGGGCTTCCTGGAGCGCCAGCTGCGCCGCTGGTCCACCCAGCTCGCCGCCTCCCGCAGCCGCGACCTGCCCGGCGTCGACCGGCTGCACGAGCTGCTCGCCGCCCGGCTGCCCGACTCCCCGGCGCCCGCGCTCGTCCACGGCGACTACCGGCTGGACAACGTGCTCGTCGACGGGCACGACGCCATCACCGCCGTCCTGGACTGGGAGATGTCCACCCTCGGTGACCCGCTCACCGACGTCGGCCTGCTGGTGATGTACACCGAACTCGCCGGTGTCGGCGGCGGCATCATCCCCTCCGCCGCCACCGCCCCCGGCTTCCCCGCCGCCGCCGAACTCGTCGCCCGGTACGCCGAACTCACCGGACGCGCCGCCGCCGACCTCGACTGGTACGTGGCCTTCGCCTCCTTCAAGCTCGCCGTCGTCGCCGAGGGCATCCACTTCCGCTTCCGGCAGGGCCGCACCCTCGGCGCCGGCTTCGAGCGGGCCGCCGAGATCGCACCCGTCCTCGCCGAACACGGCCTGACCACCCTCACCGCCCGGTAGGAGCACCGACCGATGGATTTCGCCTACGACGCCCGGACCGAAGAGCTGCGCGAGCGCCTGCTGGCCTTCATGGACCGGCACGTGTACCCGGCCGAAGCCGTCCTGGAGGCCCAGCTGGCCGACCCCGGCCGGCCCGCCTGGGACGTGCCGCCGATCGTCGCCGAGCTGCAGGCCGAGGCCCGCGAGCAGGGCCTGTGGAACCTCTTCCTGCCGGACCATCCGGACCACCCGGACCACGCGGACCACGCGGACCGGCCGGGGCAGGGCGGCGCCGGCCTGACCAACCTCCAGTACGCGCCGCTCGCCGAGATCACCGGGCGCAGCCCGCAGCTCGCGCCGCCCGCCCTCAACTGCGCCGCCCCGGACACCGGCAACATGGAGCTGCTCGCCCAGTTCGGCTCCGCCGAGCAGCGCGAGCGGTGGCTGCGGCCCCTGCTGGACGCCGAGATCCGCTCCGCCTTCGCGATGACCGAGCCCGACGTCGCCTCCTCGGACGCCACCAACATCGCCACCCGGATCGAGCGCGACGGCGACGAGTACGTCGTGACCGGCCGCAAGTGGTACATCACCGGCGCGATGAACCCGCGTTGCCGGATCTTCATCGTGATGGGCAAGACCGACCCCGGCGCCGAGCCGCACCGTCAGCAGAGCATGATCCTCGTCCCGCGCGACACCCCCGGGGTCACCGTCCGGCGGGGCATGAAGGTGTTCGGCTACGACGACGCCGACCACGGCGGCCACGCCGAGGTCCACTTCGACGGCGTCCGGGTCCCGGCCGGCCACCTGATCGGCGCCGAGGGCTCCGGCTTCGCGATCGCCCAGGCCAGGCTCGGGCCCGGCCGGATCCACCACTGCATGCGGGCGATCGGCATCGCCGAACGCGCCGTCGAGCTGATGTGCCGCCGGACGCTGGACCGGGTGGCCTTCGGGCGCCCGCTCGCGGAGCAGGGCGTGGTGCAGGACTGGATCGCCGAATCCCGGGTCCGTATCGAGCAGTTGAGGCTGCTGGTGCTGAAGACCGCCTGGCTGATGGACACCGTCGGCAACCGCGGCGCGCACGCCGAGATCCAGGCCATCAAGATCGCCACCCCGCGCACCGTCGAATGGATCCTCGACAAGGCCGTCCAGGCCCACGGCGCGGCCGGCGTCAGCCAGGACACCCCGCTCGCCCAGCTCTGGGCCGGCAACCGCACACTGCGCCTGGCCGACGGACCGGACGAGGTGCACAAGCGCTCGCTGGCCCGGCGCGAGCTCAAGCGCCACCGGGCGGGCGACCGCTAGGCGCGGGCCCCTGGGCGCGGGCCGCCGGGCGGGTGACCGCCGGGCACCGCGCCCGGCGTGTCATACCGCGGTAGCACGGCGGCAATTGGCTCCGCGGTATGACGTTCGTGCACCACCCCGGCCCGTACGGTCACGGTACGGGCCGGGCCGGTGGGCGGCGGCCGTCGACGGTGAGGAGCTGGGGGAGCCATGCGGGGAGTGACGCGGGACGTCGTGCGGGGTGCAACGCGCAGGCGGGGGTCGGGGCAGGGCGTGCGGACCGGGATCGCGGCGCTGCTGGCGGCCACGGCGGTGCTGGGCACGGCGGTCGCGCCGGCGGCGGCGCTGGACGCGCCGGCCGTGGCGGAGCGCCGGGCCCGCGCCTGGCTGCCGCAGCCCACCGGGCCGTACCCGGTCGGCACCACCTCGCTGCACCTCACCGACGCCGGGCGGGCGGACCCGTGGCAGCCCGGGCGGGCCCGGGAACTGATGATCAGCCTCTGGTACCCGACCGCGCGCCCCGCGGTCGGCGACGAACGGGCCCGCTCCATGGAGCCGGGCGCCGCCGAGCACTTCGGCGGCGACGGCGGCGCCGCCGTCTTCAACTACCGCGCGGCGAGCGGGCGGACGGACTGGTCGGCGATCCGCACGCACGCCCGCCAGGACGCGCCCGCCCTGCCCGGCGGCGGCCGCCCGCGCCCGGTGGTGCTCTACTCGGCCGGGCTCGGCGACCCCCGCACCTGGGGCACCGGCCTGGTCGAGGACCTCGCCTCGCGCGGCTACGTGGTGGTCACCGTCGACCACACCTACGACGCCTCCGAGGTGGCCTTCCCGGACGGCGGCCTGGCCGCGTCCGTCTTCCCCGGCATGCTCGGCACGCCCGACCTCGACATCGGCGCCCTGCTGCGCAAGGCGATGCGGGCCCGGGTCGACGACACCCGCTTCGTCCTGGACGAACTGGCCGCGCTGCGCACCGACCGGCGGCTCCCGGCCGGCCTCGGGAGCTCGCTGGACCTGACCCGGATCGGCATGGTGGGCCACTCGGCCGGCGGCTTCACCGCCGTCCAGACCATGCACGACGACCCGCGCGTCACCGCCGGCGTCAACATGGACGGCCAGCTGCACTTCCCCGGGCCGACCGGCGAGGGCGTCTTCCTGAGCAGCGTCGCCGAGGACGGTCTGGACCGCCCGTTCCTGCTGATGGGCACCCACAGCGCGGACTCCGGCGACTACCACCACCAGCCCGGCTGGGACGCCCTCTGGCAGCACAGCCGGGGCTGGCGCGCCGACGTCACACTGGCCGGTTCGCAGCACGGCTCGTACACCGACGCGCAGTCGCTGCTGCCCCAACTCGCCCGGCAGGGCGCGGTGGACGGCGAGGCGCTGCGGGCCGACGTCGGTGACGTCCGCCCGGAGCGGGCCGTGCTCGCCACCCGGGCGTACGTGGCCTCGTTCTTCGACCGGTGGCTGCGCGGGCACGACGACCACCTGCTGGACGGGCCCTCGCCGCGCTTCCCGGAGATGGAGTTCGCCCGCTGACACGGGCCCGGGGCGGCCCGGGGGCGGGCCGGGGGCGGCACCGGCCCGGGCGCGGTCAGCGGATCTCGGAGTCCGGGTTGGCGGCGTCCCAGTCGCGCCGGGAGTCGAGGATCGCGTCGTGGTGGTCGTAGGACCAGTCCACCATGGCCCGGATCAGATGGGTCAGGCTGTGGCCGACCGCGGTCAGCTCGTAGTCCACCTGCGGCGGGACGGTCGGGTGGACGGTCCGCGACACCAGCCCGTCCCGCTCCAGCCGGCGTACCGTCAGGGTCAGCATCCGCTGCGAGATGCCCGGCACGGCGCGCTGGAGTTCGCGGAACCGCCGGACGCCCTGGGCGAGTTCGACCACCACGAGGACGGACCACTTGTCGCCGAGCCGGTCCAGCAGCCCGCGGATCCCGCAGTCCACGCCGTCCTCGCACCAGACCACCGGCCGGGGGGTGGTTACCGCGGTGTGCCCCACTGACATCGAAGTGCCTCCTTACGCCGAACGGTCAGGGTACCGAGGATGGTCACCGGGCGGCGCGGAGAGCCGCGGGCCCGGAACCGATCTTGGAGGTCGTGGTGCTTCTCGTCACCGGTGTCAACGGAGGACTCGGCGCTCTGGTGCTGGAGCGGCTGGCCGCGCTGCCGGGCGGGCTCGACGGGGTGCTGGCCGGCAGCCGCACCCCGGAGCGGACCCCGGCGGCCGGCGTACCCGTCCGAACGGTGGACTTCGACCGGCCGCGAACCCTGGCGGCCGCCTTCGCCGGGGTGCGGACGCTGCTGCTGATCTCGGCCGGCTACGGCGAGGACGACGTGGTGATCGCCCGTCACCGGGCCGCGATCGAGGCCGCCGAGCGGGCCGGCGTCGAGCACGTGGTCTACACCAGCCTCTCCGGCGACGGCGACCACCTGGCCTACGCGCTGGCGCACCGCTGGACCGAGCGGCGGCTGCGCGAGTCCGCCTCGCTGCGCTGGACGATCCTGCGCAACGGGCTCTACGCCGAACTGCTGGGCTCGCTGGCCACGCCGGACCGGGACGGTGTGATCACCGCGCCGCTCGGCGACGGCGGGCTGGCGGCGGTCGCCCGCGCGGATCTGGCCGAGGTCGCGGCCACCGTGGCGCTGGCCCCGGCCGGGCACGCCGGGCGGGTCTACGAGCTGGTCGGCGAGGAGGCGGTGGGCGGCGCGGACGTCGCGGCGGCGCTGTCCCGGGCCGGCGCACGGACGGTCGAGTACCGGCCCGGCACGCTGGCCGGGGCGCGGGCGGCCGTGGCGGCCTCGGGCGCCGCGGACTTCCAGGTGCCGATGGTGGCCGGGACGTACTCGGCGATCGCCCACGGCTTCCTGGCCGGGCCGGGCAAGCCGGGGGACCTCGCCGCCCTGCTCGGCCGCCCGCCGCGCCCGGCCCTGGAGGTGATCGCGCAGGGCGCGGGAGCGGCCGCGGACTCGGCCGGGTGACCGGGGCGCGGCCCCGCCGGTGCTACTCCCCGAGCACCACCAGCCGGCCGGTGCTGCGGCCGTCGGCGACCCGCTGGACGGCCTCGGCCGCCCCGGTGAGCGGGAGGCGACCGCTCACCAGCGGTCGCACCACACCGGCCCGGGCCAGCCGGGTCAGCTCCTCGTGGGCGGCCAGCACGGCCTGCGGGTCACGGGTGTTGTAGAGGCCCCAGTGCAGCCCGAGGATGCTGTAGTTCTTCACCAGCGCGTGGTTCAGCGCGGGCGTCGGGATCTCGCCGGCGGCGAAGCCGACCACCACGATCCGGCCCTCGAAGGCGACGCACCGGGTGGAGCCGGTGTAGGCCGCGCCGCCGACCGGGTCGAAGACCACGTCCGCGCCGTGTCCGCCGGTGGCCTCCTTGACCGCCGCGGTGAAGTCCTCGGCGGTCCGGTCCACCACCAGGTCGGCGCCGAGCTCGCGGGCGACGGCCGCCTTCGCGGGGCCGCCGACCACGGCGATCACCCGCGCGCCGGCCGCCCGGCCGAGCTGGACGGCGGCGCTGCCGACCCCGCCCGCCGCCGCGTGCACCAGCAGCGTCTCGCCGGCCCGTAGGGCGGCCCGCCGGTGCAGCGCGAACCAGGCGGTCTGGTAGCCGATGTGCAGGGCGGCGGCCTCCGCGTCGTCCAGCGCCGCCGGGGCCGGGAAGGCCGCCGCGGCGTCCAGCAGGGCGTACTCGGCGAAGGCGCCGGCGGGCAGCAGCGGGGTGCCGATCAGCCGCTCCCCGGCGCGCTCGCCCGCGACCACCTCGCCGCAGAGCTCGACACCCGGGGTGAACGGCAGCGGCGGGCGGACCTGGTACTGGCCGCGCACCATCAGCGCGTCCGGGAAGTTGACCGCGGCGGCCTTCACCCGGACCAGCAGCTGCCCGGGCCCGGGAGCCGGGCGCGGTACGTCCTCGGCCAGCCGCAGCACCTCGCGCGGCTCGCCCAGCTCGGTGACCTGCCAGGCCCTCACAGCGCCTCGTTCCTTTCGAGCTCCCGCTGGAGCCGGTTCATGCCGCCGAGCCAGCGGTCCGGCTCGGTGGCGCGGGCGGCGTAGTACTCGGCGACCTCGGGATGCGGCAGGACGAGGAAGCGGTCCTCGCGCAGCGCGGTCAGCAGGGCCCCGGCGACGTCCTCCGGGTCCAGCGCGGTCGGTGCCAGCAGGGCCTCGCCGACCGCGCCGGTCGAGGCCAGCATGTCGGTGCGCACCCCCTGCGGGCAGAGGGCGTGCACCCGCACGCCCCGGTGGCGGTAGGTGGCGGCGAGCCACTCGGCGAACGCGAGCGCGCCGTGCTTGGTGACGGCGTACGGGGCCGAGCCGAGCATGGTGAGCAGCCCGGCGGCCGAGACGGTGGCGACGAACCGTCCGCTGCCGCGCTCCAGCCAGCGGGGGAGCAGCAGGTCGGCGGCGCGCACGTGGGCGAGCACGTTGACCTCCCAGGCGCTCGCCCAGGCGGCGGCCGGCGCGCCGGCCCCGCCGACCGGGGCGACGCCGGCGTTGGCGCACCAGACGTCGATGTCGCCGAGCGCCGCCCGGGCCGCGTCGACCAGCGCGGCGACGCCCTCGGCGGAGGCCGCGTCGCCGGGCACCGCGGCGGCGCCGCAGTCCGCGGCCACCTTCCGGGCGGCCGCGGCGTCGAGGTCGTTGACGACCACCCGGGCACCGGCCGCGGCGAAGGCGCGGGCCAGCGCGGCCCCGATCCCCCGCCCGGCGCCGGTGACCACCACGCCCTGGCCCGCGTACTCGGCGGCCGGGCTCCCGTGTTCGTCCGTCACGGCGGTCACATCCCGCCGCCGAGGGTGACGCCGCCGTCGACGACCAGGGTCTGGCCGGTGATCCAGGCGGCGTCGGAGGAGAGCAGGAAGGCGACCGCGCCCGCGACGTCCTCCGGGACGCCGAGGCGGCCCAGCGGGTACGCGGCGGCGACCTGCTCCTCGCGGCCCTCGTAGAGCGCCGCGGCGAACTTCGTCTTGACCACGGCCGGTGCCACCGCGTTCACCCGGATGCCCCGGGGGCCGAGTTCGGCGGCCAGCTCGGTGGTCAGCCGCATCAGGGCGGCCTTGGAGACGCCGTACATGCCGATGCCCAGGGAGGCGCGGATACCGGTGATCGAGGCGACGTTGACCACCGAGCCGCCGTGCTCGCCCATCCAGGCGGCGTGCGCGCGGCGGGTCCAGCCGAGCGGGGCGAGCACGTTGACGGCCAGGATCTTGGCGGCGGCCGCCTCGTCGGTGTCCAGGACCGGGCCGAAGACCGGGTTGATGCCGGTGTTGTTGACCAGGTGGTCCAGCCGGCCGAAGGCCTCCATCGTGCGGGCCACCGCTTCGTCCTGGTGGGCCGGGTCGTCCGCCTTCCCCGCGACGCCGATGGCGACCTCGGGGCCGCCCAGGTCGCGGACGGCCTCGGCGAGCGGCTCGGCGGTGCGGGCGGTCAGGCAGACCCGGGCCCCGCGGGCGACCAGCTCGCGCGCGATCCCGAGGCCGATGCCCCGGCTGGATCCGGTGACGACGGCCACCTGGCCCTTGAAGGAGTGCACCACGGAGGGTCCTTTCGCACGGTTCTGCGGAGTTGTCGGGTCCCGCGCCGTCCGGCCGGCCCGGCCGCCAAGGGTTGCCGGGCCGGCCGGACGGACCACCCGACCGGGCTCGTGACTAAGCGCTTGCTTAGCATGCTGTCGGTGCGGGACCCTGTCAACAGTCGGCCGGGCCTCCCGGCCGGCGCAGCCGGAATTCCGGTACGACTCATCTGCGAGGATGGCGCCATGACCAGCACGCCCATCGCCGAGCTCTGGCCGGCCCTGCCCGGCGCCGCCGACGCCCGCCCCGAGGCGGCGTTCCGGCTGCTCCAGGCCGCCGTCGAGTCCTTCGCGGAGCGCGGCTTCCACGCCACCACCACCCGGGACATCGCCACCGCCGCCGGGATGAGCCCGGCCGCGCTCTACATCCACTACCCGTCCAAGGCCGCCCTGCTGGCCGAGATCAGCCGGGCCGGCCACGCGGCCACCCTCACCCTGGTCCGCGACGCGGTGGCCGGCGAGGGCGAGCCGGTGGCCCGGATGCGGCGCCTGGTGGAGGAGTTCACGGCCTGGCACGCCCGGGCGCGGACGGTCGGCCGGGTGGTCAACTACGAGCTGCACGCGCTGCCCGAGGACGCCTACACGGTGGTCGCCGCGCTGCGGCTGGACATCGAGCGCGAGGTCAGCTCCCTCATCGCGGCGGGCGTCGCGGCCGGCGCCTTCGAGGTCGCCGAGGTCCGCACGGCGGCCCGCGCCGTCACCTCGCTGGGCATCGACGTGTCCCGCTGGTACACCGACCGCAGCAGCGAGAGCCCGGAGGAACTCGGCCGCCGCTACGGCGAGCTGGTGCTGCGGATGCTCGGCGCGCGGGTCGCCTGAGGGCGGGGCGCGGGTCGGACGCCCGGGGCCCGGGCAGGGTGCGGGGCTAAGGCTTCACGGCGGTGTGCACGAACCACGAGACGTACTCCCGCACCTGGTACATCTCCACCACCGACCGCAGGTTGAGCCACTTCTCGGCCGGGCCGAACAGCCGCAGCAGGGCGTACGGCAGCCGGAAGTAGGCGTAGAGCGCGTCGGAGGTCGGCCGGTAGCGGGCGGTGGCGTCCAGGGCCTCCTCGACCCGGAATCCCGCCCGGGCGAGCAGCACGCTCAGGCTGCGGGAGTCGTACCGCTTGGCCCCGGGGAAGACCATCGCGTCCATGAACGGGTCCAGCACCGCGTGCCCCTCGGGGCTGATCTCCTCCGGCGGCGCGCCCACCGGGCCGAGCAGCACCAGGCGCCCGCCCGGCCGCAGCACCCGGTGGAACTCCGCCAGCGCCCGCTCGGGGTCGTAGGCGTGCACCAGGGTCTCCATCGAGTAGACGCCGTCGAAGGAGCCGTCCGGGAACTCCAGGTCGTGGTAGTCGCCCCAGGAGAAGCTCGTCCGCTCCTCCAGCGCCGCCCGGGCGCTGAGCCGGCGGGCCTCGCGGACGTGGAAGTCCAGCACGTCGACGCCGGTGACCCGCAGGCCGAACCGGGAGGCCAGCTGCCGCGCCACCACCCCGGCACCGCAGCCGGCGTCCAGCACCCGTGACCCGGCGGGCAGCGACAGCTTCCGGCCGAGGACGCCCTCCAGCCGGCGCTGCGCCTGCCAGCACCGCCACTTCGACTGGCCCGGTTCGGTCCACCCCCAGTGCCGGGCGTTGCGACAGACGAGCGTGTAGAAGAGCCTGCTCCCCGGGCGCCCGTAGACCCGCCGGAGCCCGGTGAGATCGAGTTCGCCACTGACCATCTGAACCTGCCCGGTCTTGCGCTGCTGCGCGGCCCAGCTGCTCCGTGCCGCGGCTGTCCCGCCCAAGCTACCGACGCCCCACCGGGCCCGCCGTCCGGTGCGCCCGCCCGGGTGGCCCGGGTCCCGGGCCCCGGACGGCCCGGTCGGGCCGGGCGGGCCGATCCGGGCGGTCCGGAGTCTTGTGCCGGGGCCGGGACATGCCAGATGATCACGATGTTCGGTCATGATCCACTCAAGGGTCGTGGCCCCGACAGTTCTGATCGACGGGGGTTGGCGATGTCCACACATTCCACGCACGGCACGCGGTCCGGGGCCTCCGGGCCCGAGGGCGAGGGCGGCCCGGGGCGCCGTCCGGGCCGGCGCGCCCTGCTCGCCGGGCTGACCGGCGCGGGCGCCGTGGCCGGGAGCCTGGCGCTCGGCGGCCAGAGCGCCCTCGCCGCGCCCGCCGCGGTGGCGGCCGGTGCGGGCGGGTACGTGGTCGACGTGGTCGCCAAGGGCGCCGACCCGACCGGGGCCACGCCCAGCGACACCGCCTTCCGGGAGGCCGTGGCCGAGGTCCTCGCCGGTGCGCCGGAGACCGGCGTCACCCCGGGGAAGGTCCTGCTGATCCCGCCGGGCACCTACCTGCTCACCCAGCCCGACAGCCTGCTGCCGGCCACCCAGAACACCGACCGCACCAAGCAGAGCGTCATCGACGGCATCTCGATCACCGGGTTCGGCAAGCGCCTCTCCCGCATCGTGTACGCGCCGACGGTCCGCGACACCGTGTTCTGGCGGAACATGGACCGCTACCGGAACATCCGGATCAGCGGCCTGACCTTCGAGAGCCAGGACGCCACCGCGACGTTCAACTACTCGTACTCCTCCAAGACCTTCGGCGTGCAGGACACCTGGTACACCGACGTCGACTGGCGCGGCACCTGGAAGGCCGGCATCGTCCTCGACGGCCCCACCGCCAACTCCAACCTCAACAGCGAGATGGGCTGGGACCACTGCCAGATCAGCGGCAGCTACGCGGACGCCTTCCTGGTGATGGGCGGGACACCGACCGAGCAGCAGCAGGACCAGTTCCTCAACTTCTCCTTCCGTGACTGCAAGGTGGAGTTCCAGTCCGGCGTCTTCGTGCGCAACGAGCGCGGCGGCTCGATGAACTTCATCGGCGGGTCGTACATCCTGGTCGACGCCAAGTCGACCGGCACCTTCTTCAAGCTGGGCGCCAACTCGCCGCGCGCCGACTCGGTGATGCGCCTGTACGCCCAGGGCATCCGCTTCGAGATCCGCGGCCCGGGCCACAAGGTGATCGACTCCTCCTGGTACAAGGGCAGCATCACCTTCGTGTCCTGCGACGACACGGCCCGCTCGTTCGAGTCCTGGGTGGACGACACGGTCGTCCCCCACGTGTACCGCTTCGATGCCGTCAACCCCTCGCGCGGGCCGGTGATCCGCTACCAGGACTGCGCCCTGCTCGGGTCGCACCAGGTGACCTCCGGCACCGCGACCACCGCCGGCAAGCTGCTGTACGACGGCAGCCGGTTCGCCAACCGGTCGGAGGGCACCGGGGCCGCCGGCTTCCTGCGCTGGACTGGCCCCGCGCCCTGGTACGAGTTCCGCGACTGCCTGGTGAAGGGCGTCCGGCTGCCCGACGCCAAGGTGCCGTAGCCGAGCCGACGGCGTGCCCCGGACCGGTCGGTCCGGGGCACGCCCGGTCTGTCGGGTCGCCCGGTTCGTCGCGTCGCGCCCGGTCCGTCGGGTCGCGTCCGGCCGTCGGGGCAGGCCCGCGGAAAAGCGGCTGACAGCCCGACGGCACGAGCGCTACGCTCCCCGCGATGACTACTCCTTCCGCATTCGGATTGGGGGCCCCGTCCGCGCAAGGTGAGTGCTGATGCTCACTTCGACCGCGGACAGGCCTTCCCGCCTTTCCCTCTGGCTGCGCGTGCGCGAGTTCGCCGTGCCGCCGTCCATGATCGAGACCGCGACGGCCCGCCGGCAGGCCGGCGACTGGGCCGGAGCCTGCGCCGCCGCGAACATCGACGTCGACCTCGACCTGCGCACCGTCACGCGCACCCACGGCCGGGCCCTCGCCGCCGAACTCCGCGCCGACCTGCGCGGACTGGCCCCCGACCTGCTCCGCTGGCATCTGCCGAGGATCGCCCCGGACGGTCTGCTGCGCCCGGGCCTGACGGTCGCCCTGGCCCGCTACGACGCCCACCAGCCCGACAGCGGGCCCCCGGTGCGGCTCGTCGCCCGGACGCCGCCCGCCTGGGCGGACGCCGGCCAGCGGATCAGCCTCGCCCTCTGGGACGGCTCCCACCGCGCGGCCGGCGCCTCCCACTACCCCCACCCCCGCCCCGACCGGCGGTTCCGCCTCGACCTGCACCGCCACCTGTGGGACGCCCACCGCAGCGGCGAACTGCGCCACCGGTCCGGCGCCGACGGCCGCTCCCGGCCGGACCGGGAGCCCGGACCGCAGGGCGAGCCGCCGCCCCTGCCGGACGCACCGGGGCTCCGCTGCGCCGTCGACCGCTGGGCCGCCGAGGCCGACATCCTGCTCGCCGCCGAGGGGCGCGCCGCCGGGCCGGTGGACATCCGCCTGGGAGCGCGGCGGCGGCTGCTCCTGGAGCCCGTCACGGACGGGGACGGCCCGGGGCCGCCCGCCCGGCGGATCGTCGCCGCGCCCGTCGGCGGCGCCGGTCCGGTCCTGCCGGTGCTGCCCGACGCGGCGACCTGGGTGCTCCCCGACCTCGATCTGCTCCGCACCGGTGCGATCGGGGCCGACCGGCTGCACCCGCTGGTCGCCGCGGCGCTCGCGCCCGGCCACGCGCCGGCCGGACCGGCCCCGCTCCAGGACCGGCCCGGGCAGCCGCGCCCGGTGGACTGCCGCGGGGCCCGGCACCGGATCGGCCTGGTCGACGGCGTGCTGACGGCGCTGGACCACGACCCGGCGGAGATCCGCCGGGAGGAGCTGCTGGTCGCGCTGACCGGCACACCGCTGCCCTGCCTGCAGGCCATCGACGAGGCGCACCGGCGCCCCGCCGGCCTCCACGGTGTCCGCGAGCGGCTCGACCACGGCGACACCGCCGGTGCGCTGGCGGTCGTCGAGGGGCTGCTCGGCCCCGACGCCCTGCTGCGCGGCGGCGCGCTGCGGGACGAGCTGGAGTCGGCCGCGCGACGACGGATCAGCTACGGGCTGTTCCGGGCCGGCCTGGTCGAGCACAGCCCGAGCCCGGACCGCCGCCGCCCGCGCGACCGCCGCGCCGGGGCCCTCGGGGCGACCGCGCGCTGACCCGGGCCCCGCCCGCCGCCCTTCCCGCACGTACGCGTACTTCCCCCCAGACCCCGAGGTGATCGAACATGCCCATGTCCACGTCCACGTCCCTGTCCGACTCCCCGGCCGTCCCGTTCTCGGCGGCCGCCGCCCTCGCCGACCCGGACCGGGCCTCCCAGCTCGACGTCGCCGACGCACTGCTCACCCTGCTGCGCGAGACCGGTACCGAACCGCGCCCCGACGACCAACTGGAGGCGCTCACCCTGGCGGTGGCCGCCGACCGCCCCGTCCTGCTGTGGGGCGAGCCGGGCATCGGCAAGACCGCCGCCCTGACCCAGCTGGCCGAGACCCTGGACCTGCCGCTGACCACCGTGATCGCCAGCGTGCACGAGCCGTCCGACTTCTCCGGCCTGCCCGTCCTCGGCTCCGACCCGGCGCAGCAGGGCGTCCCGATGGCCCCGCCGGACTGGGCCGTGCGCCTGGTCCGGGCCGGCCGGGGGCTGCTCTTCCTCGACGAGCTGTCCACCGCGCCGCCGGCCGTCCAGGCCGCCCTGCTCCGGCTCGTCCTGGAGCGGCGGATCGGCTCGCTGCAACTGCCGCCCGAGGTCCGCATCGTGGCCGCCGCCAACCCGCGCGCCTCGGCGGCCGACGGCTGGGAGCTGAGCCCGCCGCTGGCCAACCGCTTCGTCCACCTCCAGTGGGTGCACGACCACGACGTGGTGGTCCGCGGCCTCGGCGGGACGTGGCCCCGGGCCACCCTGCCGCGGCTCGACCCGCGGCGGCTGGCGGAGTCGGTGGCCTTCGCCCGGCGCGCCGTCTGCGGCCTGCTCGCCGCCCGCCCCGCGCTCGTCCACCGGCTGCCCGCCAACGAGACCCGCCGGGGCGGCGCCTGGCCGTCGCCCCGAAGCTGGGAGACGGCGCTCTGCCTGGTCGCCTTCGCCACCGCGGCCGGCTCCTCCCGGGACGTCCTCTCCCTGCTGGTCAGGGGCACGGTGGGGGACGGACCCGGGCTGGAGCTGCTGGCGAGCCTGGACCGGATGGACCTCCCGGACCCGGAGGAGCTGCTGGCCGATCCGGCCGGCGCCGAACTGCCCGAGCGCGGGGACCTCCGCCAGGCCGTGCTCGACGGGGTGGTGGCCGCCGTCCGCAAGCGGCCGGAGAAGGACCGCTGGGACGCGGCGTGGACGCTGCTCGTCCGGGCGACCGAGACCGGAGCCCCGGACCTGGTGGTCGTCCCGGCGACCACGCTCGCCTCGCTGCGCCGGCCGGACTGGGACGTCCCGGCCGCGATCGAGCGGCTGGCCGGGGTGGTCTCGCTGTCGAACCGGGCCGACCGGTCGGTGGCCCGGGTCGCCGCCAAGGCGGGCCGATGAGCCAGGGGAGGCAGGGGAGTCAGGGGAGTCAGGGGAGCCCGATCAGCCGGATGAGTCCGGGGAGTTCGATGAGTGCGGGCCGGGTGGCGGTGCCGGACGGGCCCCGGGGGCTGGACCTCGACAAGCTGTTCGCCGCCCGGCTGCACGCGGCGAAGGTCCGGCCCTACCTGGCGACGGCCCTGTTCGCGCTGCACACCGTGGAGTCGCGGCGCGTGCCGACGATGGCGGTGGACCGGCACTGGCGGTGCTACGTCTCGCCGGTCTTCGTGGACCGCACGCCGGTGGAGGAACTGGCCGCGGTCTGGGTGCACGAGGTCTCGCACCTGCTGCGGGACCACCACGGGCGCAGCGACCGGGTCGCCGAGGAGCGCGGGCTGACCGGCCCGGGGGAGCGGCTGCGGATGAACATCGCGGCCGACTGCGAGATCAACGACGATGCCTTCGGCGACGGGCTGGTGGAGCCCGAGGGCGCCGTCCGCCCGACCTCCCTCGGGCTCCCCGACGGGGGTCTGATGGAGGACTACCTGCGCCGGTTCAGCCTCGGGCCGCTGACCGAGAGCCTGGTCTGGCTGGACTGCGGCAGCGGCGCCGACGGACTGGAGCGGGAGTGGGAGTTCGGGCCGGACGGCGCGCACGGGCTGAGCGCCCAGGAGCGGGACGCGGTGCGGTTCCGGGTGGCGCAGGGCATCACCGCCCGGCCGGGCAGCGCGCCGCAGGCGTGGCAGCGGTGGGCCGAGGAGGCCTTCCACCCGCCGCAGCGGTGGCGGGAGTTGCTGGGCGCGGCGGTCCGCACGGCGGCGGCCGGCTCGGGCGCGGGCGAGGACTACACCTACGGCCGGCCGTCGCGGCGCTCGGCCGGGCTGCCCGGCGTCGTGCTGCCGAGCCTGCGGCGCAGACCGCCCCGGGTCGCCGTGGTGATCGACACCTCCGGCTCGGTCAGCGACGCCGAACTGGGCAGCGCGCTGCTCGAAGTGGCCGCGATCGCCCGGGCCGTGGGCGGCCGCCGCGACCTGGTCACCGTGCTCCCGTGCGACGCGGCGGCCCGGGTCGCGCACCCGCTCTGCCGGGCCGAGGGGATCCCGCTGGTGGGCGGTGGCGGCACCGACCTGCGGACGGGTTTCGCCCGGGCGCTGCGGGGCCCGTCCCGGCCGGACGTCGTCGTGGTGCTGACGGACGGGCAGACGCCCTGGCCGGAGTCGCGGCCGCCGTGCCGGACGGTGGTCGGGCTGTTCCCCCGGGCGCGGACCGACTCGCACCTGGACGAGGAGGACCCGGACTACGAACCGGAGGCCCCGCCGGAGTGGGCCGCCGTGGTGCAGATCGGGTAGGCACGCGCGGTCCGGCGCCTCCGGGCGCTCCCGGGCCGGTCCGTCCGCCGCCTGTTCGCGCCCCCGTTCGCCGCTCTGCCGCTATTTGTCGCGCTCTGCCCGCCGTCCGGATCCGCCGGGTGAGTGAAGTCCTTCACTCCATCGGGTGGGGCGGGCGGGTGTCGGGCGGAGGCGGCGGTTAGCTGGACAACGGGGGTCGTTCGGAAGGGCGCGGATGGGGCGTACGGTTCGGCACGGTGACGTCGCGACCCGCTGCGCGCTCGCGGTCCTGCTGGCCGCCGTCCTCGCCCTGCTGACCGGGGCCGGGACCGTCGACTCCCTCCACCGCCTCGCCCTGGACCGCTGTGTGACGGCCCAGGAGACGCCCGCCGCGCCCGCCCTGCCGCTCGACCCGGACACCTGCCCCGAGCCCGGCGAACGCCGGCGCGACCACGGGAGCACCTCGGGCACCGCCTCCACCCACCGGGCGGGCCACCACACCCGGGCTCCGCTGCCGGGCCTGCTGCCCCCGGCGCCACGGACGGTGGCCGGCCTCGTGGCCGGCGCCCCGCCCGGTCGCGCCGCGGGCCGCCCCGGCACCGATCCCGCCCGCCCCGACGGGGCCGGGCGAGGCACCGTCCTGCGCTGCTGACCGGCCCCGGGGCCGTGCTCGGGGGTCCTGGGCCCCCGCGCGGTCCCGCCGTGTCCACCGTCGGGTTCACACCGCAGGAGATCCACCATGCCCTTCGACGTCTACACCGCCATGGGCGCGCTGGTGCGCGCCGAGGCCTGCCGCACCACCACGCCCGCCCTGCCCGCCCTGCCCGCCGCGCCCGCCCTGCCCGCCACGCCGACAGCGACCGCTCCGTCCGCCTCGTCCGCCGAGCAACTGCTCTCCGTTGCAGGGGAGTTCGGCGGCGGTCCGACCGCGTGCGACACCGACCGGGCGCGGCGCGGGCCGTCGGCCCGCTCGTCGACCCGGCCGTCCGCCCTCTCCTCGGCCCTGCGCCGGCTGGCCGCCCGGCTGGGCTGAGCCGCCGGACGACCCGGGCGGCGGCCGTCCGTCGGTACGGCCGCCGCCCGTGGAGCCCGGCCGCGGGGCCGTGGGCGGGGGTGCCCGTCGCGTTGTCGGTGGCAATGGCTAGCTTGTGCGGTGTCGGCGGGTACGGCCCGTGCGACGACGCTTCCGACGTCGCCCGAAAGGGGCCCTTGCCATGCCAGTCGCCGCCGACGAGCAGGTCACCTACCTGGAGCTGTCCGAGGACGCGGGCAGCGCGCACAAGTTCTACGAGGTCCGGGTCGCCGGCGTGGTCGTGACGGTCAGGTACGGGCGGATCGGTGAGAGCGGCCAGGAGAAGACCACCTCCTACCCGACGGTGGAGAAGGCGGCCGCCGCCGCGGCGAAGAAGCTGGGGGAGAAGGTCCGCAAGGGCTACGCCCCGGCGGTGCGCGGGGTGCGGCAGCGACGGGCGGTCACCCGCCGGGCGATCGTCAGCAGCGGGTCGACGGCCCGTCAGGCGCCGGTCCTGTGGCGCTTCAGCTCGGGCGCCGCCGCGTTCGGGATCTTCGTCGGGGAGGAGCACGCCTGGGTCGGGAACGAGCGCGGCGACGTCTACACCCTCACCCACGACGGGCGGGTCACCGGCCGGTACGGGCTGCCGGACGGGGTCAAGTGCATCGTGGCCGACGACTGGTGGATCTACGCCGGGTGCGACGACGGCAAGGTGTACGACCTGGGCGGCAAGGTGCCGCGGGTGGCGTACGAGATCGCCGAGGACGTGGACATCTACTGGCTGGACATCCACGACGGGGTGCTCGGCGTGGCCGACGCGCGCGGCGGCATCACCACCGTCGACCACGAGGACGAGTTCCAGTGGCGCCGCAAGGCCACCGGCACCGACGGCTGGATGGTGCGCTGCGACGACGACGGCGTCTTCCACGGTCACTCGCGCGGCGTCGCCCGCTACGCGGCCCGCAGCGGCGACCCGGTCTGGCACACGCCGACCGAGGGCGAGGTGCTGTTCGGCTGGCAGGAGCGCGACGAGGTGTTCGCCGGCACCTCGCGCGGCTGGGTGCACCGGCTGCGCAAGACGGACGGCTCCGAGGCCGCCCGCTACCGCTGCGACGCCGCGGTGTTCTCCTGCGCGTCCTCGCCCGACGGCCGGTACGTCTTCGCCGGAGACAACCACTCCTCGGTCTACTGCTTCGCCGCGGACGGCACCCGCCTGTGGAAGCTCGGCACGGGCTGCGGTTCGGCCTACAGCATGCAGTACCGCGACGGCCGGCTCTACATCGTGACCACCGACGGCTCGCTGGCCTGCCTGGACGCGAGCGAGCAGGCGGTCCGGGCGGCCGAGGGCGGCCAGGTGCCGCAGGCCGCCGAGGTGGACGGAAGCGGGTGGCAGGCGGCGGTGGCGGGCGCCGAACTGGAGGTGGTGGTGGCCGGCTCGGCCGGTGCGGCCGGGGGCATCGAGGTGGAGTGCGTCCAGGAGGGCACCCGGGTGCGGGTGCGGGTGGTGTCGGCCGGGTTCGACCGGAACCGCCGGGTGCAGTTCCCCAAGGACATCCGGGTGCCGGGGGCCCGCTACGTGGTGGCGGAGGTGCTGGAGTCGGGCAACGGCGGGTTCTACCGGGCGCGCGGCGACATCAAGCGCCTGCTGTGACCGGTGGGCGGGGGTTCGCCCCCGCCGAGCCGTCGTGGACCGTCGCGTGGCCGGTGGCCGCGAGACGGTCGTCAGCCGATCCCGGTGACGGTCGACGCCAACGACAGGAGCAACGCCCCCAGCGCCCCCGCGGCGCCGTAGCGCCGCAGCCCGCGCCGGTCCTCGTGGCGGCGGACGTACCGGGTGGTGGCGGCGGCGAAGGCCAGGCCTCCGCCGACGAACCACGGCCCCCACAGGTAGAGGTACCAGCGGGTCAGCCCGACCAGGTCGGGTGCGGGGGTGAGCGCCCCGGCCTCCACCAGGACGCCGTGGGCCACGAACAGAGCGCCGTGCCAGAGGAGCAGCACCGCCGCTCCGCCGCCGCAGAGCACCAGGGGGCGGCTGGTCCGCCCGCCGCGCCGGCGGGTCAGGCCGACGCCCAGCAGCGCCCCGAAGAGCTTCAGGAATCCGGTCACCCACAGGACGGCCACGAACCAGGTGACCCGGTCGTCGGCCAGCTTCAGCAGCGACGGGGACACCGTCGACCGGGCACCGAGGGTGCTGCCCGCAGCCCAGACGAAGCTGGGTACCGCGAACAGCAGCCCCCATGCCGCGGCGACCGCCCCGGCCCACCCGTCCGGGATGGGCCGCCGGCCGGTGGCCGGCCTCCCGCCCGGGGCCGGCCTCCCGCCCGGGGTCGGCCTCCCGCCCGGGGTCGGTAGGGGCGTCCGACGCAGGTCCGGCCGGGTCGGGCCGGGCCCGCAGTGCTTGATCGTCATGGCTCCACCGTGGCGCGGCCGGGGCGAGGAGGCGTCCTCCCCGGAGACGATCGGCATCCCCCGCGCGAGCTACTTCCGGGTGAGCGCTCTCCCGGCTGAGCCGTCTCCCGGCGGTGCTGTGCGGGGTCCGTGCGGGGTCCGTGCGGGGCGTGCCCGGGCCTGTTCGGGCCTGTCCGGGCCGCCGGCCGACCGCTACCGTTCCACCGTGGCGAGCAGCAGGTTCGGGTCGGTCCGGGTGAAGTACGCCGCGCTCGGGACGTAGACGGTGTCCCCGTGGACGGCCACCGAGGTGGGGTTGGAGAGGCCGTCCGCACCGGTGAGGACGGTGTGATGAGTCCCGTCCGCCGCGATGTAGGCGGCCTCGCTGCCGCTGTTGAGGGCCGCGATCACGTCGTCGCCGTGCCCCGCGAAGTCGAAGTCGTCCAGCCCGGGGAGACCAGTCGCGCGGACCTCGGCCGGGCCCGCGGTCCCGTTCCGGCCGAGCGGGATGCGCAGAAGGGTGCCGGTGTCGGTGTTGCCGACCCAGACGGCGTGGTGGTGGAGCTTGAGGCCGTTGGCGCCGAAGGCCGCGGTGGGCCTGAGCCGCGCGTCGTCGGACCAGACCGTCGGGTCGCCGCCTGCCACGGGGACGGTGCGGATCACGCCGAGCGCCGAGTCGGCCGAGTAGAGGAGGCCCGCGCGCTCGTCGAGGGCGAGGCCGTTGGGGAGGCTGTCCGCCGGGAAGGCGGAGATCCGCTCGGGTGCGCCGCCGGGGCAGAGCCGCCAGATCCCGGTCAGATCGGCGGTGCCGGTCGCGTACCCGAAGTAGAGGGTGCCGTCGTGGGCGCGGGCGATACCGCTGACGACGGCGGCGCCGAGCACCGGGGTGTTCGGGTCCGCGGGGGCGGGCAGGGTGGCGAGGAGGGTGAGGTTCCCGTCGGGGTCGACGCGGCCGATCGCGCGGGCGAAGGAGAAGGTGAGGTCGGCGGAGCCGTCCGGTTCGAGGGCGATGTTCTCCGGCTGGAGGCCCTGGGCCAGGTCGAAGTGGGCGATGATCCGGGGCGCGGTGAGCGGCGGCGCCACGGCGACGGCCGGGGTGGCGGCCAGCAGGGCGAGGGCGGCGGAGGCGGCCGTGGCCGTGCCGAGCAGTCCGGCGAGGCGGCGGGGCATGGGGTTCTCCTCGAACGTTCGGGAGTGCGGCGGGGACGGACCTCGCGGTCCTGCCGCCAGCAGAGCACGCCCGGTGGCCCGCCCCCGGTGCTGCGCCGCCGTGCCCCCGGGAGATCCCCCGCTCGGACCGCCCCTGTTCGGGGGAGCGCCGCCGCCCGCCCTGGGCCCCGGGCCCGCCGGCCGGGTCAGCCGGAGGTCTCGGCGCGGTAGAGGCGGTCGATCTCGGCGTGCGAGAGGGAGAGCAGGACGGTGTGGCGGTCCTCGTCGACGGCGGTGACCGCGCTCATCGGGACCATCACCTCCCGGCCGAACACCCAGAAGCCGGTGTCGACGACCAGGTGCCGCTCGTCGACGTAGTCCGAGTGCCGGTCCACCCGGCCGATCTTCCCGTCGGGCCCCTCGACCCGGTAGCCCGTCAGGTCCACGGTGTGCCCGTCCGCCCCGAGGATCTCCGCCATTCCTGCCTCCCCTTGTACAGCCGGGCGGCCGCCCCCTGGTGTCGGGGGCGGCCGCCCGGGCTCGTCCGTGCCGGCCGGGCTTCGCGGCCGGGTCAACCCGCGGGTACGGGTGGGCGGGTCAGATCGCCGGTCCGCCGTAGAAGGGACCGTAGTACCCGGCGTACTTCTCCTGGTAGTCGGTGTCGTCGTGGTCGTGTCGGTCCCGGTCGAACTCCGGCCCGTTCTTGATCTCGTCCTTCGTCCGGTCGACGTACGCCTTGCGCTCCTCGAAGTCGACCTGGACCACGGTGCCGGCGGGCAGCAGGACGTGCTTGCCGAAGATCCACGGCCCGGTGTCGACCACCAGGTACCGGGCGTCGGCCTGCTCGGACAGCTTGTCGATCTTGCCGATGTGGCCGTCCACGGCCTCCACCCGGAAGTCGACGAGGTCGGACCCGGTGACGTAGCCGGAGGTGGAGCGGAACTCCCAGATGTTGACGTCGTTGCTCACGACTCTCTCCCTTCCGCACGGTGTGCTGCGCCGGGAATGCCCCGGCGGCGCTCGCCACCCCGACTGCCCCGCCTCGCCGGGTTCATGCGGGGTGGCGAGAAATCAGAGGAACCGCCCGGGAGGGGTGGTGGGCAGGGTGGAGTCGCCGCCCTGGCCCACAGAGAGATCGGTGTGAGAACTTCATTCGAACCCGCAGTGGCGCTCACCCGGAACTGGTCGCCGGTCTCGACTTCACCGCTTACAAGATCGTGTTCGCCGAGGTCGCGGAACCGCGCCTCGCCTGTCAGTAGCCGAGTGACGAACGCCCCTGAGCATCATGCTCGAAGTAGCTGGAGACCGAGCAGATCGATGGTTCCCTGTCCTTCGACACCGACGACTACATCGTGGAAGCGAAGTGGTGGAAGGAGCCGATGGAGCGGGAGCACGTGGACATCTTCGACGCCAAGGTGAGGCGTAAGGGCAAGAACGCCCTCGGGTTGTACATCGCTGTTAACGGATTCACGGCCGGCGCCGTGCGCGAGCATGATCGCCGGACCTCGTTCGTCACGATGGACGGGGGCGACCTCTACGCGGTGTTGGAGGGGCGTATCCCGCTCGATGAACTGCTCAAGCGCAAGAAGCGCTACGCGAACGAGACGGGAAACTGCTACTTTCCGGTGTACCTCGCACTGGCTGACTAGGTGCAGCCTTATTGCCATAGGAAACGGACCGATGCGGTGCTGTAGATGAGCGGGAGCGCCTCGGCGTCACCAAATGCCAGCTCCCGCAGCTCGATCACCCGTCCACTCCTTGAACTGGACCGGCCAGTTCGGCAGCGGTCGGCCGGCCGTTGGGTTCGGCCAGCAGGACGTACCGCAGCCGGACCCGATCTCAAAGGCTGGCCCGGGCCCGGCCGCACGGCGCACTTGCTCGGGAGAACGCGGTGCTCGTCGGTCGGTGTGCCGGCGTCGGCCACCATCAGTTGCCGGCGTGGCCGCACAGGGTGGCGCATCGTGGTGCGGGGGCGCTCTCGGGGCGGCCGAGTGCCGCCCGTCCGGAGGGGACCGGCGGCAGGTGCGTGACCGTGCGCGAATCCTGCTCGCGCGCGCGGAAGCCGAAGCAGACGAGGGTGACGCTCTCCCCGGCGCTGAGGGGGGTACGGCCGTGCGGTGTGAGCGCGCCGTCGAACACGATGCAGTCACCTGCGGCGAGGTCGCATTCGAGGTAGCTGTCGGCGGTTAGGAACACGGTGGTGCTGGCCCGGGGCAGCTCAGCGGGCCGCTCGTGCTTGAGGCACAGAATCAGGTTGGCCTCGCCGAAGCCGAACTCGTCCAGATGGAAGTCGAGTCGCTGTCCCTCCTCGTAGGCGATGTACACGGCGGTGTGAGGGGGTTCGACTGCCAGACCGCTGGAGCGCGACACGACGTCGGCGAGATCCACCTGCCCGACGAAAAGGCTCACGGCGTCGAGGGTGGCGGCGTTCCACTTCCCGTTGTGGAGGTAGCCGTCGGCGGCGACGGCCTTCTCGGCCTCTTCCGCCATCGCGGTGAGCAGCGCGGAGGGGAACGACTGGTCGCGCAGATGGCAGGGGTGTACACGCTGGTGCGCGGTGAGTCCGGCCACGGCGTACCGGACTGTCGGGAAATCCTGTGCCCACCGGGACGGCGTCCGGGTCGTGATGCGGGACTGCAGCCAGGCGGTCCACTGGCGGCTCCATTGGCCGGGGACGGCGTGGCCGGTCGCCGATGCGTCGGCTTGGCTGATCAGCAGTTCCACTCTTTCGAGTGCAGCCTGTGTGGACTTGACGAGCTCGGCGTCTCCCTTGGCGATCCGGAGCCGCAGCGCTTCTTGAAGGTGGGCCCGCGCGCCTGCGGGGTCGCCGCACTCCATCAGGTGCTTGCCGGTGTGCTGGAGCGCGAAATCCATCAGTTCCGGGTGATGGTAGCGGGCGGTGATCAGGGCGCTGCGGTACAGCGCGTCCGCGCCTCGGACGTCTCCGGCATAGCGGTGCGCATCGCCGAGATTGAGCCCGGTGGCGACGACGGCCCTGCTGTTGCCGATTGTCACGGCGAGTTCGAGCGACTGCCGGAGGGATGTCCGGGCCTCGTCGTGGTGGCCCAGGCACAGCTGAGCGATGCCGATCCACCGGGTCAGGACCCGGGCACGGGCGGTGTCGCTCCCTTCGGGCAGGGCCCGCAGTTCCTCCTGGAGGTGGCCGACTGCCGCAGCCAGCTCGTTCCGGTCGGTGGGTACCATCCGCAGGTTGTCGTCGTGGGTGATGAGGTGATCCAGCACGTGACCTCCGTCCGTCGCTCAGCTGCGTTCAGCGTGGCTCTACAGGTGGTGGGTGCGGTGGCGAAGGACAGCCAGTAGTTCGATTCCGTGTGGGGTGAAGTGCTCGGTGAGGAGTTCGAGTTCGCGCATGAGGTAGCGCACGGCTGTCAGCCCCTCGTTGTACGCGCTCTGGAAGGTCGCGCGCTCGGCGGGCATGAGGTCGTCGCGGCGCAGTTCGGCCTGGCGGAACCGGAGCAGCTGGTTGTAGACGCAGGTCGCATGGAAGGCCCGGTCGACCTCCCAGTACCGGTTGCGGTCCTCGCCCTGACCGGCCCGCCATCTGATCTCGATCTTGGGGGAGGTCTGGGAGGAGTACCCCGTGGCGAAGACCTGGTGCTGGAGGATGTGGAAGCTGACCGACTGGTGGGTGCCCTCGTGCAGCAGGTTCTCGGCCAGGCAGAGGTGAGAGGACCGATCGCTGACGGTGTTCGGAGGAATGTGGTGGGACGCCTTGTCGGAGAACACGATGACGTACGGGAGCGCGGGGTCGCTGGAGCTGGTGAGCGAGGAGACGCGGACCCCGGGCTTACGAACCACCCACAGCAGGCCCCGGACGAACTCGCGTACGCGGTCGAAGTCCTCGGGGTGGGCCAGGGAGAGGTGGTCCAGGGCCCGGGTGAGCATCGTGCGGCGCTCGTCGGTGTGCTCGGCGATCTGGTAGTCCGCCAAGTTGATCTCGTTGGCGATCTCGTCGGGGAGTTCGGCGTCGTACCAGTCGAACGACGTCCCGGCCACGGTCACGTGTTCGCTGCGCAGGGAGAGGGCGTGCTCCGCGTAGGGGGTGCCCGACTTGACCAGACACTCCATCAGAACGAACGGGAGCGCCATCTCCGCACCCTGCTCACGGAGCCGGATCAGGTTCGGGTCCTTGCGGTCGAGGTCGAAGAAGGAGCCGATGGGAACACGGTCAGTGATGGCGGGCTTCACTGCGGACTCTCCTTGATCGGGTGTGTGCGGCTGGGATCGGCGGGCCGGGAGGGCAGAGCACCTCTCGCCGACCCGCCTGTGCCGTCAACCAACCTGAATCGGTTGGTGGCTGAGGTCAGACCTCGGTGGTGACCGGCGCGAAGTCGCTGTCCGGGACCGAGTGGTCCAGGCGGCGGGTCAGGGTGTTGACGACCGTCTGCGGGACGAAGTCGCCGTCGGGGACGCTCTGGTCCGGACGACGGGTGAGGTCGGTGACCTCCGGGTCACCAAGCTTGGTGGCGATGCTCATGTGCCTCTCCAATCGGGTTGGCCTCCGCTCGCCCGGGGGTGGGCGGACAGCTGTGCGGGGTGGTGCGGCCCCGGCCCGGCCGAAGACCCTTTCCGACGGGCCGGGAGCGTGTGGGCGCCCGAGGGCGCGAGACTCGGCTGGAAGCGGCCCGAGGCGATGAGTGCGGAGTCCGCTTGTCGGGCGCGGCATGGCGCCGGGGGTTACGGGCGCGGGCGACCCGAGGACTCCCCGGACTGATTGCCATGGCGGCGCTCCCTCCGTCTCAGGACGTCTGGTGACACTGAGAGACGGTAGGGAGAAGCGCGGTGTGCGGTCGACGAACTTGCCTGAGTTTGCTCGCATTCACCCGAGCGCGTCGATGGCTCCAGCAATGAGCGATCTTGCATCGGCACCGTAGACAGCGATTCTGGCCAAATCGGAGAATGCCTGGCCGTACTCCGAAATCTCGGCCGGCTGGGTGATGGTGAGGTGGGCGGAGACGAGTTCGACGTTCACCTGGGTGTCGTCGTAGACAGTGAAGGACTCAACTGGCCAGCCGGCGTTTCTGGTCGAACCGAGGGGAATCACTCCAAGGCTGACCGACGGGAGCGAGCCGACGGTGATGAGGTGGCCGAGCTGGCCGACCAAGATGTCCGGAGTGCCGATGACGGTTCGCAGCACCGACTCCTCGATCAGAACGGCGAACCGGTGATCTCCCGTGTGCAGCACCTTCTGGCGCTCCATTCGCACGGTGACAGCGGCGTCGACATCGTCGGGAGTACCGCGCAATGAGACGATCGTGCTCAGCACCGCGTGCGTGTAGGCCGCCGTCTGGAGCAGTCCGGGGACGACCCATGACTGGTACATCCGGAATCTCCGTGTGCGCTCGAACAGAGGGCGCACTGACTCCTGTGCACGTGTGAGGCCGGCGCGCTCTAGGCGCCGCCATTCGACGTACATTCCCTCGATGTTCCGGGCCGTCGCGATGAGGTCTGCGGCCTGATCCGGGACGCCGCAGATGGCGGTCCAGGCACGTAGGTCGGACTCGGTCGGCGTCACCCGGCCGCTCTGGATCTTGGAACACTTCGATTCATGCCATCCCGCAGCTATGGCCAGCGCCCGCGCGCTGAGTCCGGAGTCTCTCCGGATGTCGCGCAGACGCTGGCCGAGGGCCTGCTTGGCTTGCTGAATACTGGACGACGCGGACACGGTCAGCGCAACCGGAAGTCCTCGTGCGGGACCGCCCGTTCCCAGACGGCTTCGAAGGCGGAGGCGCAGAGCCTCACGGCCTGCGGATCAGTGGTGACTTCGTCGTCCACGAAGTCACCATCACCGCTGAAGTGGTGAACCACGAGAAGCTGTCCGTCGATCAGCCAGAAGTCGTTGCCCGGAAGCGCCAGGCCGGTTGTCTGTCGACGGGGAAGCCACCGGACCTGCTCGCCGGAGCGGACGTTCCGGAACGTGATCTCGTGCTCGAACCGGATGTACTCGCTCACCGGCTCCGAGACGACCCGCGCACGCAGCACGTCGACGCCGCGGCTCGTGGTCTCCTCCATGAGCTGCAACCAGGGGCTCCACCACGACGGCCGGTCGGCGGGGTCGTCGCGTCGGCCGCTGAGCCAGCGGAGGAACAGGGGGTCGTCCCGCATGTATCCGTCGCGCATCTCCAGATGGAGAGCTGAGCGGGTACAGGTCCGAAGCAGGTCCTCAAGCGATGGAACTGCTGCCACCGTTCACCTCCGGGAAGAACTGCATCATCCGCCTGGGGAATTCGATCACGGTCTCGTGCCCGGGGATGTCCATCAGAGCGAGACGTTCCGGGTCGAGGACCTTCCAGCCTTGGAGGACGTAGTTGCCCGTCGCGTCGTCGAAGTAGACCGTCGGGGACTTGCCTTCGGGACTGTCGGGGTCTTGTCCGAGCTTGTGCAAAGCCATGGTGGGCCTCCTGGCAGGTCGGAGCCGATTGCCTCGGACGATCTTTCCGTACAGGTCGCCACCCGTGCCATGAACTTGCTCGAACTTGCCCGTCCCGACGCCCGACAGGGTGGTCTCCGTGGTGCGCGGCCGTCGGCCCGCGGCGAGCTGGTGGTCGAGGGCGCGGCGGTGCTCTTTGCAGTGGCCAGGGGCCGACAGCCCTGGCTCGGCCGTGACCAGGGATATCGGCGATGCGGTCGGCGAGCGGATCGACTCCGAGTCGGAGATCGCGTGCCAGGGATAGCCCCGCGGGCGGAGAGAATCCCCGACCGTCGCCCGCCGGGGCAGCGGGCTCCCGCCGCGGTGAAGTGGCGGGAGCCCGCGATGGGGCGCGGTGGGTCAGCCGTTGGCGAGGGCCTGGAGGCGGTCGTAGGCGCCGTTGAAGAGGTTCTGGTCGCCGGGGAACGTGCCGGAGTCGGCGTACTGCCAGAAGGTCTGGTAGCCCCAGCCGTTCGGGAGGGTGCCGACGGTGGAGCCGTAGCGGGCGAGCCAGAGCGGGTTGGTGGTGCCGAAGCCGCCGTTGTTTCCGGTGCACTGGGACCACCAGTTGGTGGTGGTGTAGATCGTCGGGTAGCGGCCGGTGCGGGCGTGGACGGTGTCGCTGAAGGAGCGGATCCAGCTGACCATGGCGCTCTGGCCGAGGCCGTAGCAGGTGGCGCCGTAGGGGTTGTACTCGATGTCGAGGGCGGGCGGCAGGGTCCTGCCGTCGCGGGACCAGCCGCCGCCGTGGTTGACGAACCAGGTGGCCTGGGCGGAGCCGGAGGAACGGTCCGGCAGGGCGAAGTGATAGGCGCCGCGGATCAGGCCGGCGTTGTAGGAGCCGTTGTACTGCTGGGTGAAGTACGGGTTGGTGTAGGTGGTGCCCTCGGTGGCCTTGACGTAGCCGAAGCGGGCGCCGTTCGCCTTCACCGACGCCCAGTTGACGTTGCCCTGGTAGCTGGAGACGTCCAGCCCGGGGGTCTGGGTGGCGGCGAGGGCGGCGACGCCCGCGGTGCTCGCTCTTCCTTCGTGGGCGGCCACGGTGGAGCCGGCGAAGTCGAGCTCGGGGTGGAGGGCGGGCAGGTGGCGGTCCGCCTGCCCGCCGGTGGTCGGGGCGGGCGCGGGCTCGGCCGCGTAGGCCGGCGCGGTCACGCCGGTGACCAGTGCGACGGCTGCGGCGAGTGCGCCCAGGAGGGGTAGACGGCGGGATTTCGAGGGTGCGGCGGTACCGGTGGGGCCTGCGGAGCGGGACGTGCTGAGCATGAACACTCCTCTGATCCGGTCATGGTCCGGTGAGGGCCCATGAGGCCTCTGGTGCCCGGGAGTTGACCCGGACGGAGAGCAGAGTAGCCATGTACCCGCCAGGGTGGCCAGAGGCCCGGACACCTCGTGGGGGCGGCCCCCGGGTGGCCGCAGCACGGTCGGGCCCGGCCCGGCGGTTACGCCAGCGGGTGCGCCGGACCGGGCCGTCCGCCAGGCTGGCATCGTGGGTTCGCGAACCGCCGTCCCGTGACCCGGAGGGCGCGGCGGCACCTCGACGGGAGGCCCGGTGATGAGCGACGCGATCGTGGTCGGCTCCGGCCCCAACGGCCTCGCCGCCGCCGTCACCCTGGCCGAACGCGGCCTCGCCGTCACCGTGCTGGAGGCGGCGGCGGAGATCGGCGGCGGCGCCCGGAGCGGTGAGGCCACCCTCCCCGGGGTGCTGCACGACCACTGCTCCGCCGTGCACCCCTTCGGGATCGCCTCGCCGTTCCTGCGCTCCGCCGACCTCGCCCGCCACGGCCTGCGCTGGCGGCTGCCCGAGGTCGACCTGGCCCACCCGCTGGACGGCGGCGACGCCGTCACCGCCGGACGGTCCGTACGCGCCACCGCCCGCGCCCTGGGGCCGGACGGCGCGGCCTGGCTGCGCCTGTTCGGCGACCTGTCGGAAGGCTTCGACGAGCTGGCCGAGGACACCCTGCGCCCGATCGTCCGGGTACCCGCCCACCCGGTGCGGCTCGCCCGGTTCGGCAGCCGGGCCCTCCTGCCGGCGACCGTGCTCGCCCGCCGCTGGCACACCGAACGGGCCCGCGCCCTGTTCGCCGGGGCCGCGGCGCACAGCTTCCAGCCACTGGACCGGCCGCTGACCTCCGCGGCCGGACTGCTGCTGATCGCCGCCGCGCACCACCGCGGCTGGCCGGTCGCCGAGGGCGGCTCGGGCGCGATCACGGCGGCCCTGGCCGGGCGGCTGCGCGAGCTGGGCGGCCGGATCGAGACCGGGGTGCGGGTGACCTCGCTGGCCGAGCTGCGCCCGTGCCCGGTCGTCCTGCTCGACGTGGCCCCCCGCGCGGCCGCGGCGATCTGCGGGCCCGCGCTGCCGCGCCCCGTCCGGCGCGCGTACCTGCGCTACCGGCACGGGCCGGCGGTCTTCAAGGTGGACTTCGCGGTGGCGGGCGGCATCCCGTGGCGCAACGCGGACTGCCGCCGGGCCGGCACCGTCCACGTGGGCGGCACGCTGGAGGAGGTGGCGTTCGCCGAGGGGGAGGTGGCCCGGGGGAGGATGCCGCAGCGCCCGTTCCTGGTGGTGGCCCAGCAGTACCTCGCTGACCCCGGCCGCTCGGCCGGCGACGTCCACCCCGTCCATGCCTACGCGCACGTGCCGCACGGCTACCCCGGTGACGTCGAGGGCCTGCTCGTCGCCGGGATCGAGCGGTTCGCACCGGGTTTCCGGCACCGGATCCTCGCTTCCGTCGCCACCGGCCCCGGTGAGCTGGAGCGCCGCAACCCGAACTACGTCGGCGGGGACATCTGCACCGGCGCCAACGGCCCGGTCCGGACGGTGCTGCGTCCGAGAACCGCGCCGCACCCGTACGACACGGGCATTCCGGGCGTCTACCTCTGCTCGGCGGCCACCCCGCCGGGCGCCGGGGTGCACGGCATGTGCGGTGCCAACGCGGCCCGGGCCGCCCTGCGCGCCGTGCCGCACGGTGGGCCCGGGTGAGGCGGGGGCGCCTCCGTCGGGGCCGGGGCGCGGCGGCGGCCTCGGCCGCCAGGGGGTGCGGTGCCGTTGTGGCACGATGCCTGAGTCGGCACCCGAACGGCCGCCGCCCTACCGATGAGAAGAGGACCACCGTGCCCGCGACCACCCCGGACACCGCCCGGCCCGAGGCGGACAGCCTCGACTTCCGTACCGCGACCGTGGCCGACGTGCCCGCACTGCTCGCCCTCGTCGAATCCGCCTACCGCGGCGACGCCAGCCGGGCGGGCTGGACCACCGAGGCCGATCTGCTGGACGGCCAGCGCACCGATGCCGAGGGCGTCACCGCCGCCGTCACCCACCCCGACGGCGTGGTGCTGCTCGTCGAGCGGGCCGGCGAGCTGGTCGCCTGCTGCCAGCTCGAACACCGGGGCCCGACCGCCTACTTCGGCATGTTCTCGGTGAGCCCCGGCCGGCAGGGCGGCGGCGTGGGGCGGGCCGTGCTGGAGGAGGCCGCGCGGTTCGTCGCGCGGGAGTGGGGCGCCGTCGAGCTGGAGATGACGGTGATCGAGCAGCGTGCCGACCTGATCGCCTGGTACGAGCGCCGGGGCTTCCACCGCACCGGCGTCTACTCGCCGTTCCCCTACGGCGACGAGCGTTTCGGCGTCCCGCGCCGCCCCGACCTGCGGTTCGAGAAGCTGGTGAAGGACCTTACCGAGCAGTAATGGTGACGTCCCATCAGTGCGGTGACGCAATGTCAAAGTCCTGACCTGCGGCGATGTGGAGATGTCACACCTCGTTCATTATTGGTCTAGGCCAATGTGAGAGGCTGGCGGAACGAACGGCCACGTTCCGTCCGAGCCCAGGGGGGCCATCTCCGCATGCCCGTACTCCATGGCACCGCCATGCCCGCATCCGACACCGGTCCGCGCCTCGCCGTCGCGGACGACTCGCTGCGACTGCCCAGCCCACCCGACGATCAGGAGCTCTACTGGTACTTCGGCCCGCAGCGCCGCTGGGTGCTGCTCTGCGCCACCCTCTCCTACACCGGCGCGACCGTCACGCTCGGCCTCTTCGCACTCAGCCGGCCGCTGCTCTGGCCCTTCCTGGTGCTGACCGTCCTCAATGCCGTGACCTGGGTGCTCTCCCTCGCCGACGGCCAGCGGGCGCGCCGGTTCACCCGTGACTCGCACGACCTGCTGCTGCGCGCCTGGCAGCCCGCCCGCCACCCCGGCGTCGACCTGCTGCTGCCCACCGCCGGCGAGCCGCTCGCCGTGCTGGACAACGCCTACCGCCACACCGCCGCCGTCCGCTGGCCGGGCGCGCTGACCGTCCTCGTCCTGGACGACGCCGCCCGTCCCGAGGTGCGCGAACTCGCCGAGTCCTACGGCTTCCAGTACCGGGCCCGGCCCGACCGGGGCCGGTTCAAGAAGGCCGGCAACCTCAACCACGGCCTGGCCGAGGGCAACGGCGACATCATCGCCGTCCTCGACGCCGACTTCTGCCCGCGCCCCGACTTCCTGCACCACCTGGTGCCCTACCTCGACACCCCCGAGGTCGGCATCGTGCAGAGCCCCCAGTGCTTCGACACCGACCCGGACATGTCGTGGCTGGAGCGGGCCGCCGGCGCGACCCAGGAGATCTTCTACCGCTGGATCCAGCCCTCCCGCGACGCCCAGGACGGCACCGTCTGCTGCGGCACCAACGCGCTCTACCGGCGCGCCGCGCTGGAGCGGGTCGGCGGCTTCGCCGAGATCGACCACAGCGAGGACCTCTACACCGGCCTCTCGCTGGCCCGCGCCGGGTGGACCACCCGCTACGTCCCCGCGCTGGTCGCCAAGGGCATGTCGCCCACCGGCCTGCCCGCCTTCATCAGCCAGCAGTACCGCTGGTGCCTCGGCTCGCTCGCCCTGGTCGGCGATCCCGGCTTCCGCAGCGGGCCGCTCAGCCGCTCGGCCCGGCTCTGCTTCTGGAACGGCATCCTCGGCTACCTGACCAGCGCGGTGAACGTCTTCGCCATCCCGCTGCCGGCCCTGATCATGCTGTTCTTCGCGCCCGACGAGATCGAGCCCTGGCAGGTCCTGCCGTTCCTGCCGCCGATCTGGGTCGCCCTCGTCCTGCTGCCCGCGATGTCCCGCACCCGCTGGCGCTTCGAGGTCACCCGGGTCCAACTCCTCGGCGGGCTCTGCCACGTGGTCGCCATCGCGCACGCGCTGCGCCGCCGCAGCGCCGACTGGGTGCCCACCGGTGCCGTCTCCGGCGGCAGCTCGCTGGCCCGCACGGTCGCCCGGATCGGGGTCGGCTGGCTCGGCCTGGTCGTGGTCGCCGGGGCCGTGGGTCTCGGCCGGGCCGTCGCGTTGCACGGCTGGCAGCCGTACTGGGCGCTGGTGGGGCTGCTCGGGCTCACCGCCCACACGATGATCCCGCTCGTCCGGTCCCTCTGGCCGCTGCTGCGCGGCGGCAAGGGCGGCGACGTCGCCGCGCCCGTTCGGCGCGCCACCGGCGCGGACGGGGGCACCGTCCGGGGAACCGCCGCCGCGCGGGCGGCCGCCGATCTGCGCTTCGGGCGCGCCGAGGCCGTCGCCGTCACCGCCGTCCTGCTGCTCTGCGGCCTGCTGGCCTCCGGCTGGGCGGACCCGCTGCTCTTCTGATGTTCCGTCAATGAGTTGAGCTTGTCAGTTAGTTGATTTCCCTTTGCCGCCCTTGCGCGTCGCCCCACCGGCGCGGAACGACCTCACCCGCCAGGCCGCCCCACTCGGCCGCGCGGCCCCCGAACCGCCGCTGCCAGCCCTGCAAGGAGCCCCGCCGTGTCAACGGCCGTACCACCGAACGCCGAACCGCCGCGCGCCGTTCCCGTTCCTGTCCCTGTCCCTGTTGCTGTCCCTGTTCCTGTTGCTGTCCCGGATCGTGTTCGTGAGCCGGTTGCGGTTTCGGTGTTCGCCACCGCCGCCACCGCCACCGCCACCGCCACCGCCGCCTCCGCCTCCGCCTCCGCCTCCGCCACCGCCGCCGCGCCGAGTGCCGTCGGTGCGGACGCCGACCCCGACCCGGCGGCCGACCTCGTGCTGCTGACGGCAGCCGGCACCGCCGTGGCGGCGCAGGCGCAGCCGGCCGAGGAGCCCCGGAAGCGGGCGGCCTTCCGCCCCGACATCGAAGGACTGCGCGGCGTCGCCGTGCTCGCCGTCCTCGCCTTCCACGCCGCCGTGCCGGCCTTCACCGGCGGCTACGTCGGCGTCGACATCTTCTTCGTCATCTCCGGATTCCTGATCACCGGCCTGCTGCTGGCCCGACCGATCGGCCTCCGGGACTTCGCCGCCCGCCGCGCCCGCCGGATCCTGCCCGCCGCCGCGGTCGTCCTGGTCGCCACCGCACTGGCCGGCGGCGCGCTGCTCGACCCGCTGCGCGGCACCGACCTGGCCCGGGACCTGATCGCCTCGGCCGGCCAGTTCGCCAACTGGCGGTTCGTCGGCCAGCAGACCGACTACCTCGGCGCCGAGCGCGACCCGAGCCCGCTCCAGCACTTCTGGTCGCTCGGCGTGGAGAACCAGTTCTACCTGCTCTGGGGCGTGCTGCTGCTCGGCCTCGCCCGCTACCTGAGGGGCCGCCGGCGCACCGCCGTGATCGCCGTCGCGACCACGGCGATCGGTGGCGTCTCGCTGCTGCTCTGCATCCGCTGGACGGCCGGCTCCGCGGCGCTCGGCTACTTCTCGACCGCCAGCCGGCTCTGGGAGTTCGCCGCCGGTGCCTGCGCCGCCATGCTCGGCTCGGCCCTCGCCGGGTGGCTGCCGCGGGCCGGCCGCTCCGGACGGCCGGTCGGCCGGGCCCTGCGTCTGCTCGGCTGGGCCGGTGCGGCGGCGGTCGTGGTCGCCGTCCTCCGGTACGACCGCAACACCCCCTTCCCCGGCAGCGCCGCCCTGCTGCCCGTCCTCGGCACCGCCGCCGTGCTGCTCGCCGGACCCGCGCACCGCGCGCTCGGCGCCACCGACGTCGGCCGGCTGCTCGCGGCCCGTCCGCTGCGAGCCGCCGGCCGGCTCTCCTACGTCTGGTACCTCTGGCACTGGCCGGTGCTGACCATCGCCCAGGCCCGCTACGGCGCGCTGCCCTGGACCACCCTGGTCGCGCTCACGGCGGCGAGCGCCGTCCCGGCCTGGCTGACCATGCGGCTGGTCGAACAGCCGCTGCGCTACGGCAGCAGCCCGGCTCCTCGCCGGGGCCTGGCGGTCGGCGCCAGCGCGCTGGTGATCCCGCTGATCGCCGGGCTGACCCTGGGCGGCGGAACCGTCCGGGCCCTCGGCGACACCACCGGGCCGATCGCCGTCCCGGCCGGCGCGGTCGACGGCCCCGCCCTGCTCGCCCCCGGCAGCCGGGTCCTGAGCCTGACGCCCTCGCTGGCCCGGGCCCGCGAGGACTTCCCCCCGGGGCACGGCTGCGAGATCCCGCTCGGCGCCGAGAACAGCCCGCGCTGCCTGTTCGGCGCCGAGGACAGCCCCGACCGGATCGTGCTGATCGGCGACTCGCACGCGGGCCAGTGGATCTCGGGCGCGCTCGCCCTGGCCGAGCAGCGGAACTGGGCCCTGGAGGTGCTGGTCAAGCCGGGCTGCCCGCTGGCTACCCTGACCGTGCGCAACAACGTCCTCGGCCGGACCTTCGACGAGTGCGACCGCTGGCGCGAGAACACCCTCACCCGGCTGGCCACCGGTCCCAAGCCGCGGCTGATCGTGATGGCGGGCCTCAACCGGTACGGCAGCGGGCCGGAGCGCGCCGAGGGCTGGAGCCGCACGCTGGACCGCCTCTCGGCCATCGGCGCGCCGCTCGCCTACCTGGGCGACACGCCGATGCCCGGCAAGGACATCCCGACCTGCCTGGCAGCCTCCGACGGCCGCTCGGACGCCTGCTTCTTCCCCCGGGAGACGGCCTTCGAGCAGGACCCGCTGCTCGCCGGCGGGCTCGCCGAGCGCTACCGCGTCCGGGTGCTGGACCTCGGGCCGCTGCTCTGCCCCGGGACCGGTCCGGACTGCCCGGCGGTCCTGGAGGGGGTGGTGCTCTACCGGGACGCGGGGCACATCACCGACACGCTGGCGAAGGTGCTGGCGCCCCGGTTGGACAAGGGGCTGCTACCGGCGGGGTGAGGCACCCGGCCCGGCCCCGGGGGTGGTGGCGGGCCGGGCTGTCGGGGACAGATCGTTGGGGCGACCGGTCAGCCGTAGATGTTGTGGCAGAGCCTGGCCTGCTCCGAGCCGGCGGGCCAGCGGCCGAAGCGCTCGGCCTGGTCGCAGATCGAGCCGCCGCCGGTCGTGGCCGGTCCGCCGCCCGTCGCGCCCGGGGTCCCCGCGGCGGCCGACGGCCCCGCGGGCGCCGACACGCCGTACCCCGGGGCCTCCGGGCTCCGGGCCGGGGCCGGGCGGGGCGTCCGGCTCTGCCTAGCCCGGGCGGCAGCGGAGCGTGCCGCGCCCGGCGCGCCGTCCACGCCCGACCGCTCCGCCCCCGGCGAGGCCTCGGACGCCGTGCCGGGGCCGGTCGTCGGGCCCGCGACGCCGCCCGGAGCCGCGTCCGCCGAGGCCGGGGCGGTGGTGGTCGGCGGCGCCGGTACCGGCAGCAGGTCGGGGACCGAGGGCACCGACGGCGAGGGTGACGGCGAGGGGGACGTACCGGGGAAGGCCACCACGCCGGACGACTCCTCGCCCGATCCGGGCCCGCACATCACCAGGACGGACGCCAGCACGGCGACGATCCCGGCGGCCGCTGCCGCCCACGCCCGGCGGGGCCGCGGCCCGGCCGGGGGCGGCACGGGTGCGACGGGCGACGCGACCGGGGGCGCGACGGGTACCGGTGGTGGCTCCCACGCCTGCGCCGGCCACTGCCACTGTCCATCGCCGGGTTGCCCGCTCATGCCGTCGTCCTCCTACTGCCGAATTCGCCGCCGCCGAATCGCCGCTGCGCCACTGCCGGGTCGACCTCGATCCCGGTGCGGTCCGTGCGCCTCGTCCGGCGACCCGTTCGCCGTACTCAACGAGCGCGCCGAAGGCGGGACATGACTCGGAAGAGGGTTCTGTCGCGCCGTCCGTTCCGCACTTCGCTCCGCACTCCGTTCCCGGCTGTACGCTGCCGGCCGTACCCCGGGTGCGGGCGGCGGACGTCCGCCACATGCTGGGGGCATGGAAACGAACAGCACGTCAAAGCCCCTGGTCGAGGTCGCCGAGTTCCGTACCGACAGCCGCTACCGCCTGGTCCACTTCGAGGGCCACGGCTGGGAGCCGCTGGCCCCGGAGGAGTTCGAGCCACGGATCCACCAGCTCTTCCCCGACCTCGATCCACGCGACGAGTCCCGTGTGCACTGGGTGGACCGGCCCTGGCAGTGGCCGGCCTGGCACGCCGGCGAGGCCTGAGGAACGGGCGTCGCCGGGCCCCGGGCGGCGGGCGGGCCGGCGGGCGGCCGGCGGCGGGGTCGGCGGTGCGGGGGCGGCGGCAGGGCGGAGTGAGCGGTGGCGGAGGGGCGCGCGCTGTCGTCGGATCAGCCGTCCATTCGGAGGACGGTGCGGTGGAGGAGGTGCTCCGGCCGTGGGGTGCTCCGGCTGGGGGGGCTCAGGTGTGGGGTGCTCCGGGACCGGTGCTGGGGCGTGAGGGCATGCGGGCCGCACCCGTATCGGGCCTGCCGGGCGTTCGCGGCCGTGGTGGCCGCCGGAGCGAAGAAGCGCGGTTTGGAGCGCTGCGGCAATCGGGGGAAGATCGCCCCGGCGGTGGCGGGCGGTCCGGCCTGACCGGAGCCGTCCGACACACCAGGGGGCACGTGAACCGACCAGCCGGCACCGCAGGTTACGCCGAGGCGGCGGCGGAACTCGCCGTGCAGTACGAGGAGGTGACCTTCGAACAGGTCCACCGTGAACTGCTGCACCTCTTCCCCGGGGCGCCGAGCGCCGTCCTGGACTTCGGTGCCGGCACCGGCCGGGACGCGGCCGCCCTCGCGGCCCTCGGCCACCGGGTCGTCGCCGCCGAGCCCACCGGGGAGCTGCGACGGATCGGGCAGCGGATCCACGCCGACAGCGACATCCGCTGGGTGGACGACGCGCTGCCCGAAGCGGCTGCCGTCACCGTCTCGGAGGAGCACTTCGACCTGGTCCTGCTGACCGCCGTATGGATGCATCTGGCCGACCGGGAGCGTGAGTTGGCGATGGCGGCGCTCGCCCGCCTGCTCGCGCCCGCCGGTCGGGTGATGCTCTCCCTCCGCCACGGCCCCGTCCCACCCGGCCGCCGCATGTTCGACGTCCCGGCCGACGAGACCGTCGCGCTCGCCGACCGGCACGGCCTGACCCTGCTGACCCACGTCACCCGTCCCGACCTCCACGCCCGCCCGGGCGTGACCTGGACCCTGCTCGCCTTCGAACGGACAGGCGCAGGGGAGGGCTGAGGCCGCCGGGCGTCCGCTGCTCGGACGGCGGCAGCACGGTTCACCCCCCGATGCGGCCCGAGCCGGGGGCGAACCGTGCTGCCGCCCCGGTCAGCGGCGCCGGTCGCCGAACCCGGTGAACCGGGCGAAGCGGCCGAGCCGGGCGAAGCGGCCGAACCTGGCGAACCGGCCGGTTCGGGAAGCGGCGCGATCCGGGTTCGCTCGGCCGGGTGCGCGTGGGCCGGGTGCGAGGGGGTCCGTGGCGGTGGCGGTGGTGCCGAAGCCGTCGGCGACCAGGCGGGTCGCCCAGCGGCGCAGGACGTCGGCGACGGGTGGGTGGTGAAGACCGGCGGCGCGGGCCAGGCGGTCGGCGGACGTGGTGTCGTAGCCGTCCTCCGAGAGGAAGCTGAGCGTCTCGGGGTCGGCGCCGGTCAGCGCGCGGGGCAACCGGCGGACCAGGCCGACCGGGACGAGGGCGCGGGGTGCGGGCACTCCGAGGTGGTCGGCGAGCAGACCGATCAGCTCGGGCAGCGGGGGCGTCGCGGGGTCGAGCACGGTGTGGGAGTGCGCCGGACCGTCGTCGAACTCCGGTACGGCGGCGAGGAACCGGGCCAGGTAGTCGACCGCGACCACCGGCAGGAAGGTCCGCGCCGAACCCGGGAGCAACGGCAGGCGCCGATGGGCGAGTTGGCGGACCAGCTCGGCCAGGCCGAGGTACTGTCCGGCCTCGCCGGTGACCGAATGACCGACCACGCTGCTCGGGTTGACCGTGGTGAGCGGTACACCGAGGCGGGCGGCCGTGACGCGGACGGCGGCGTCGCCCACCAGTTTGGAGGCCTCGTAGGCGCCGAGGCGGGTGTAGAGCGCGTCGGTCTCGGCGGCCGGGAGTGGGTAGCGCGGCGTGGCGTCCCGGCCGACCCGGTAGCCCGAGAGGTGGACGAGCCGCCGGAGCCCCGGACGGGTGGCGGCCCAGTGCAGCACGTGCAGCGCGCCTGCCACGTTGGCGGCGTCCGCCTCGGTGCGCTCCAGACCGAACCGGTAGAGGGCAGCGAGGTTGTGGAGGTCGCGGATGTCCGCCAGCCGGGCTTCGTCCGTCGTGCCGAGGCCGAGGCCGGGGCGGGTGAGGTCGGCGGCGACGGTGGTCAGTGCGGTGTCGTCGGCGCCGTGCTCGCGGAGCCAGTGGCGCAGTTGCCCGTCCCGTGCGGATCCGCGCCCGCCCCGGATGCCGGCGGCCACCGGCTCGCCGCGGTCGAGGAGTTCGAGAACCAGCCAGCGGCCCAGGAAACCGGTCGCGCCGAGGACCAGGGTGCGCGGCAGGGGCTGGGGTAGCCGGTGCTGCGGCGGGGTGGTGGAGTTCATCTGGAGGTCCTTTTCTGTAGACCGGTCTGCATATTCTTGGGAGATGCCTGGGTGGGAGTGAGGGTGCGGGGAGGGCAGATGAGTATGTAGACCGGTCGGCAGATTTCCAGACGCGGCCTACGGTGACGGGAGTGTGAGGGCTCAGATTCGGTAGACCGGTCGGTTGATTTCCTCGTTGGCCTGGGTGAGAAGGCAGTGGGTCAGCCTAGATTCGGTAGACCGGTCGGTATATTTTCAGGCGACGATCGAGCGGCGCCGATCGGAGCTCGGCCGACTGCGGGGTCGGGGGGACCGGGAGGACCGGTGGGCCGCGCGCGTGAGGTCAGGACGGGCGCGGCCGGTCGGTCACTTCTTCTTCGCGCCGAGCAGGTGGCGGACGGCGTGCCGGGCGTCCTCCAGGGGGCGGCGGTCGCGACGCACCCGGGCGAGCAGGACGGCGCCCTCCAGTACGGCGAGCGCCTGGCCCGAAGCGGTCTCCGCCTCGGCGGGGCCGAACCCCTGGGCGGTCAGGCGTTCGGTGAGCACGAGCTGCCAGCTCGCGTACACCTCGGCGCAGACGCGGCGCAGAGGCTCGTTGCTTCCCGCCACCTCCAGGCCCACGGTCGCGATGGGGCAGCCCTTGCTGTAGTCGGACTCCTCAAGGCGGGCGATGAAGACCTCGACGAGCCGGTCGACCAGTGCCGTCGCTTCCGGGCTGCGGCCGGCGGGCGTCCGGAGGAGTTCCTCGACCTCCTGCCCGGCCTGGACGAGGGCGGCGGCGACCAGTTGGTCCTTGCCCTCGGGGAAGTGGAAGTAGAGCGAGCCGCGCGGTGCGCCGCTCTCCGCCACGATCTGGTTGAGGCCGGTACCGAAGTAGCCCTGTGCCTCGATCAGGTTGCGCGTGCCGGCGATCAGCCGGGCGCGGGTCTCTTCTCCCTTGACTCCCATGTGGAAACAGTAGACCGGTCTGTATATTCCTGTCGACCTTCGACCCGGGTGACCGGTTCATCGGGGGTCGGCGGTTGACGCCCTGTTGAGCACCGGGCACCGGGCACCAGGGACCGGGGACCGGGGCAGCCGGGCGCCCTCGGGGGCGCGTACCCCGTCGCCATGTGAACCGGTGCCGTGCGGAGGCGAACCGGCCATTGCGCGCAGGGAAGTTCACCATGGGTGGCAATCGCACGCCCCCTGGTCATGGGCGATTGACGGATCCGTGGCTTCCCGTTCGGCTACGTCCCTAGCCTGTCGCGCATGACACCAAGTCATCAGCGCCAGGCCGAACCGGATGTCGACCGGACAGTCGCTCCGCACCCCGGCGCTCCGCACCCCGGCGCTCCGCACTCCGACACTCCGCACTCCGACGCTCCGCACCGCGACGCTCCGCACCCCGACGCCGCGCCCGCGGCCGGGCCGCCCCGGGCGACCGCACTCGGCTGATCGTCGCCGACGCCACGGTCCTCGAACGGGGCTGAGCCGCAGTACACCCCGAGGCCCCGCCGCCCGGGCAGGTCGGCAGGGACGCCGGCGCGACCGGCCCTGCGGCGGCGGGGAGCGGCGGCGGGTAGCGGCGGCCGGGGAGCGGCGAGGCCGACGGTGGAGCGGACCCCCGCTGGGGGTGCCGCGCAGCCGCGGTCGCCGGAAAGCGGTTGACGTTCGCCGGCGTCAGGCCGTTCGATTACCTGCCATGAACATGAGCGCAGGGCAGATGCATCCCGGCACCTACCCCACGGACGTCGATCTCGTACGGCGGCTGATCGCCGGGCAGTTCCCGCAGTGGGCGGGGCTGGCGGTCGAGCGGTTCCCGTCCGGTGGGACGGTCAACGCGATGTACCGGCTGGGCGACGACATGGTCGTCCGGCTGCCGCTGACGCGGGGCGGGGCCGGCGACGTGCTGCTGGAGCGGGCCTGGCTGCCCCGGCTCGCGCCCCAGCTGCCCCGGCCCGTCCCCGAGGCGCTCGGTGACGGGGTGCCCGCCGAGGGCTTCCCCTGGCCGTGGTCGGTCTACCGGTGGCTGGCGGGGGAGAACCCGGAGGTGGAGGCCCTGAGCGACCCGGTGCTGCTGGCCGAGGACCTGGCCGGGTTCGTGGCGGCGATGCGGAGCATCACCCTGCCCGGTGCGCCCCTGGCCCACCGCGGCGGGCCGGTCGCCTCGCTCGACGTGGAGACCAGGTCGGCGATCGAGGAGCTGCGCGGGATCCCGCAGGAGGGTGTCGACTGCGATGCCGCCACGGCCGTGTGGGAGGAGGCGTTGCGGACCCCGGGCTGGGACGGGCCGCCGGTGTGGCTGCATGCCGATCTCATGCCGGGCAACCTGCTGGTGGAAGCCGGCAGGCTGACCGCGGTCATCGATTTCGGCTGCCTGGGGACGGGCGATCCCGCCTGCGACCTGTTCCCGGCGTGGAATCTCCTGCCCGCCCGGGCGCGGGAGGTCTTCCGCGAGGCGCTGGGCGTGGACGACGCGACCTGGATCCGCGGCCGCGGGCGGACCCTCTCGCAGGCGCTGATCGCGCTGCCGTACTACCGGAGGACCAACCCGGCGATGGCACGCAACGCCCGGCACGTGATCCGGACGGTGCTGGGGGAGGTCTGACGCGGGTCCCGGTCGGGTGGACGGCCCGGCCGCTGTCCCCCCGGCCCAACGGGTCTGCGAGAGTGCCGGTATGAAACTTCGCTGTGCCGTACTGGACGACTACCAGGGTGTCGCGACGAGCATCGTCGACTGGTCACCGGTGACCGACCGGGTGGAACTGACCTCCTTCCCGCGGCACTTCGGATCGGAGGACGAACTGGTCGACGCAGTAGCCGACTTCGACATCATCGTGACCTTGCGCGAACGGGTGGCGTTCCCGGCGGCCGTGTTCGCCCGGCTGCCCCGGCTGCGGCTGCTGGTGGCCTCCGGGATGCGGAACACGGTGATCGACTTCGCGGCCGCCCGCGCGCACGGGGTGACGGTCTGCGGCACGGCGAGTTCGTCCACGCCGCCGGTGGAGCTGACCTGGGCACTGCTGCTCGGGCTCGCCCGGGGGATCGTCACCGAGAACGACGCGTTGCGCACGGGCGGCCCGTGGCAGAGCACCCTCGGCGCGGACCTGGCCGGGCGGCGGCTGGGGCTGCTCGGGCTGGGCAAGATCGGGGCGCTGGTGGCCCGGGTCGGCCTCGCGTTCGGCATGGACGTGGTCGCCTGGAGCCCGAACCTCACCGAGGAGCGGGCCGCCGAGGTCGGCGTCCGGCGCGCCGCCACCAAGGAGGAGCTGCTGCGGGAGAGCGACTTCGTCTCCGTCCACCTGGTGCTGGGCGACCGCAGCCGGGGCCTGCTGGGCAAGGCCGAGTTCGCGTCGATGAAGCCGCGGGCGTACCTGGTGAACACCTCGCGGGCGGCGATCGTCGACCAGGACGCGCTGCTCGCCGCCCTGGCCGAGGGCCGGATCGCGGGTGCGGCGGTGGACGTCTTCGACGTCGAACCGCTGCCCGCCGACCACCCGTTTCGCACCGCGCCGCGGCTGCTGGCGACCCCGCACCTCGGCTATGTGTCGGGCGACACCTACCGGACGTTCTACGGCCAGGCGGTGGAGGACATCGCGGCGTTCCTGGCAGGCTCCCCGGTCCGCGTCCTGGGCTGAGACCCCGGCGGGTCCGGAACACCGTGCCGGGCACGCCGGGGCGGCCCGTCGCCCCGGGGAACCCCGGGGC
>NZ_JBHWUI010000013.1:0-86496 GCF_042737525.1 Kitasatospora sp. NPDC059973
CGCGGGGGGCCACCGGCACCCCGCACCCGGTCACCGCGCCCGGCCCGGTGACCGTCCTGCCGCCGTCGGCCCCGCCGGTCGCCGGCCCCGGCCGCCCCGAGGAACACCCGGAGGACCACCGCCGGCGCCCCGGCGGCTCCCCGGCCGAGGGCGGGGACAGCCTGGCCTGGGCCGCCGTGCCGGTCGCCACCGCGCACGCCCTGGCGCTCCAGCTGGCCCGGCGCGCCCTGCGCGGCGGCGGCGCCGAGGAGGAGTTCCAGGCGCGCCTGCGGACCATCGCCGACAGCCGCCCCTACGGACTGCCCGGCGGCCTGGCCCCGGTCGATCCGGAGCACCAGCGCGAGGTCGAGCGCCGGGCGCCCCGGGACGCGGCCGGTCTGCCCGTCCGCCACCCCGACCCGGCGGCCGGCGGCTGGACGGAGGTGGTCAACGCCGACGGTCCGCACGCCCCGGGCCGGGCGAACAACAGCCTGGAGATCGCGCTGTCCGCCGTCGACACCTTCACCGGCCGCCCGACCTGCGCCGCGCCCCGGATCCCCACCGAGGGCGACGCGGGGGAGCGCGGCGGCCGGGACCGTGCCGAACGCGAACTCGGCGCGCCCTTCCGCGACCTCGGCGACGGCGGCCCGGCCTTCGGCCGTCTCACCGGCGAACTGCGGCGGGCCGGCCACGGCGCCCAGGCCGTGCTGCTCACCCTGGACGGCTTCGGTCGTCCGCACGCCTGGAACGCCGTCAACCACCGGGACACCGTGACCTACCTCGACCACCAGGTCGGCCGCCGGGGGGCCGAGCCGCTGCACGACGCCGCCCACGGCCTCTGGGCGATCGCCCTCGACCCGGACGGGTGCCCGCTCGACCTTGCCGCGCGCCGTCCGGAGCCGGCGACGAGCGGCGCCCGGTGACCGCCGTCCTGAGCCGTCCCGAGCCGACGGCGACCGCCGGCCGGTGGCCCGCCACCGGGCGCAGCGTCGGGCCGCCGGCCGGCGGTGCCCGGTGACCCTCCGTCCGCCCCTCTCCGCCCGCGCGCCCCTCCCGGCCCGCGTCCATGCAAGGAGCACCACCCTGTGACCACCCGCGCGCAGGCGGTCGAGGCCGCCCACCGCTGGATCAACGGCGAGCTGCCGAGGGCCTCCGCCGACGGCTCGACCGGGAGCCGGCGGGTGCACTCGCACGAGTTCGACCTCGGCTGGGTGGTCTGGGCGGAGCCCTCGCCGGTGGGGGTCGACCCGCTGACGGGGGAGCGGCGCGCACCCGAGGAGGTGGGGGCGGCCTGTGCGGTGGTGGACCGGATCACCGGGCGGTTCACCGTCTGGCCGTCCGTACCGGTGGACGAGGTGACCGCGCTCTACCGGGACTTCGTGGGCGCCGGCGCCCACGACCCGGCCCTGCCGCCGGCCACCGGCCGGGGCACCCGGGCCGAGCTGACCTACCGGGACGACCTCGGCGAGGTCCGCTCGCTGGCGCTGCGCTCGGCGCCCGGGCTGCCGCACCCGGCGCTGCGCGGCTGGTGGTGGCTGCGCGAGCGGGGCGTCCGCCCGGAGGACGTGCTGGCCGTCCGCACCGACCTGCGGCTGAGCGCGCTGCCCGGCGGCTACTGGGCGTACGCGCTGGCCGCCGAGCTGCCGGGCGCCCGGGTGGAGGCCGAGCTGTCCTACGGACCGCGGTTCGACCACCGGGCGGCGGCCGTCCGCGCGCTCCCGGCCGAGCCCGGCGGACCGGTCCGCAACCGGGTGCCCTTCCCGCGCGGCGGCCCGGCCCCGGCCGCCGGAGCGGACGACGGGCTCGCGGCGCTGCTGGTGGAACGCTTCGGCGCCGGCGGCGTCCGGCGCTTCGACCCGGCCGACGTCGCCCGGGCCGACCTGCCGGAGGCCACCGCCCGGGTACTGCTGACGGTCGGCGTGCCCGTCGCGGTCGAGGGGTTCTTCGCGCTGCACCACCCGCGGCCGGACGCCATCGCCGACGGCACCCGGCCCGGTACGGTGCTGCCGCCGCTCGCCGCCCACCTGGCGCAGACCGGCCGCGGCACCCGGGTGGCCGAGCGGGAGCGCCTCGCACTGGCCCCGCAACTGCTGCTCGGGACGGACGGCTGGGCGCTGATCGCCCTGGACACCGCCCGCGGCGCCGTCCGGGCCGTCGACCCCGACTACGCCACCGCCCGGCACTGCAACGCCGGGCCGGCGGCCTTCGTCCGCAGCCTGGCCCTGTTCGCCGGGTGGCTGCCCGGTCTGCCCGGGCTGGACCCGCGGGCCGCCGGCACCGCCGTCGCCGAGCTGCAGCGCGCTCTGGCGGCGATCGACCCGACGGTCTTCGACGACCCGGAGAACTGGTGGGCCGTCATCGTCGAGCAGCTGTGGGACGGTCTGCTGTGACGCCGGGGCGGCGCGTCCGGGTGACCCGCGGTGCGCCGCCGCCGGGCCGGAGCGGGCGGCGGGCGCACGCTGGAGGCGACCGCCGGCACGGTCAGGTTGTCGGACCGGTTCGCTGATCCCCCGCCGACGTGTCGACGATGTCCCGGACGCCCGGCACCCCGCCGGACACCCGCGTCCGCCCGGCGTCCGAACCAGAGCTGGAGCCCGAGCCGTGACCGCCTCGCCCCGCACCGCCCACGCGGCCGTCCTCGCCGCCCTCGCGGTGCTGGCCGGCGGCTGCGCCCCCGCCCCCGAGCTCCGCGCCCACCCGGTCGCGGCCGAGCGGAGCTGCGACGCCCCGACGGTGATCGGCCACCGGGGCGCCCCGCTCGACGCCCCCGAGAACACCATGGGCTCCTTCGAGACGGCCCTCGACCAGGGCGCCGACTGGCTGGAGACCGACGTCCAGACCACCCGGGACGGCGTGCCGGTCCTGATGCACGACCCCACCGTGGACCGCACCACCGACGGCCACGGCGCCGTCGCGGACCTGACCGCCGCTCAGGTCGCCGGGCTGCGGGTGACCGTCGGCCCCGGCCCGGCCGAGGCCGTGCCGACGCTGGAGCACCTGCTGAACCGGCTCGCCGGCAGCCCCGTGACGCTGCTGATGGAGATCAAGTGGCAGCGGGCCGAGGACGTCGCCCGGATCGCCCGGATCGCCGCCGCCAGCGGCGCCCGGGTCTACCTGTACTCGTTCTCCGCCGAGCACCTGCGCCAGGCCCACGCCGCCGCCCCCGCCCTGCCGGTCGTCCTCATCCAGGGCGCCTCGCTCGCCGACGATCCCGGTGACCTGCCGCTGCACGGCATCGCCCTGGAGGGGGCGCTGGCCACCGCCGACCGGATCGCCGCCGAGCGCGCGGCCGGCCGCGAGGTCTACGTCTGGACGCTGGACGACGAGGCGTCCTGGCAGCTGATGACCGACCGGGACGCCGACGGCCTGATCACCAACGCCCCCGGCCGGGCCCGCCGCTGGGCCGACGCCGGCTGCCGCACGCTCCACCCGGCCGCGCCGCGGGGCACCCACGGGCCCTGAGCCGGCGCCGCTGGTCCGGACCAAGTCACCGGGCCCGGACCGCCGGACCAGCACGAATACCGACGCGCCAGGTCTGTCCGGAGGCGGGATCGCGTAGCGTGAAGGGCTATGCGACTCGGTGTTCTCGACGTAGGTTCCAACACGGTCCACTTCCTCGTGGTGGACGCGCACCCCGGTGCCGCCCCCGTCCCCGCCTACTCCCACAAGGCGGAGCTGCGGCTCGCCGAACTCCTCGACGACCGGGGCGCGATAAGTGAGCCCGGGGTGGCGAAGCTGGTCGGCATGGTCGCCTCCTCGCTGCGGGTCGCCGAGGACAAGGGCGTGCTCGACATCCTGCCGTTCGCCACCTCCGCCGTCCGGGAGGCCGCCAACGGCGAGGAGGTGCTGCGCCGGGTCGCCGAGGAGACCGGGGTCGAACTGCGGGTGCTCTCCGGGCAGGACGAGGCGCGGCTCACCTTCCTCGCCGTCCGCCGCTGGTTCGGCTGGTCCTCCGGCCGGCTGCTCAACCTGGACATCGGCGGTGGCTCGCTGGAGATCGCCTGCGGCCTGGACGAGCAGCCCGACGTGGCCTGTTCGCTGCCGCTGGGCGCCGGCCGGCTCACCGGCCGCTGGCTGCCCGGGGACGTCGCCGACCCGGAGGGCCTGCGCGAGCTCAGACGCCACATCCGGGCCGAGATGGCCACCGTCGTCGGCGAGATCGCCCGGCTGGGCTCCCCCGACCACGCGGTCGCCACCTCCAAGACCTTCAAGCAGCTCGCCCGGATGACCGGCGCGGCCCCCGCCGACGCCGGCCCGTACGCCGACCGCCGGCTGACCCGCAGCAACCTCTCCGCCTGGCTGCCCCGGCTCTCCGCGATGACCGTCGCCGAGCGGGCGCAGATCCCCGGTGTCTCCGAGGGCCGCGCCAAGCAACTGCTGGCCGGCGCCCTGGTCGCCGACGCCGCGATGGACCTCTTCGGCCTGGACGAGCTCGACATCTGCCCGTGGGCGCTGCGCGAGGGCATCATCCTGCGCCGCCTGGACACCATGGACGGCGCGGTCGACCGACGCCGGCCCGCGCTCGCCACCTGAGGGGCGGTCCGGCCGGCCCGCGCCGGGAGGGCCGCTCCCCGTTCCGGGCGCGGTCCGCTTACGCTGTCTCCCGTGGCGCAACCAGCGGACGAGGACGGGACGCGGGAGGGCCGCGCTCCCGGGGACGGGCAGCCGCGGCCGGACACCCCGCGCCGCACGGACCCGCCGCCCGCGGCCGCCGGCGGCGAGCCGGCCGGGACCGGCGGTGCCGGACGGGCCCGCAAGCTGGGCAAGGCCGTGAAGGGCGCGAAGAGCGCGCGGAGTGCCAAGAGCGCCGGGTCGGCCGGGGAGGCCAGGACGGCCGGGGCTTCCGGGGCTTCCGTGGCGTCTGAGGATTCTGGTACTTCTGGGGCGGCGGCCGCGGCGAAGTCCGCCCGGGCGGCTCGGAAGGCCACCGGCGGAGCGGTGAAGAAGGCGGCGAAGAAGGCCGCCAAGAAGGCGGCGAAGAAGGCCCCCGGGCAGCCGCCCGCGGCGGGGACCGCGACCGGCGGGACCGGCGCGGCGCCCCGCGGGACCCGGACCGCCCGGGCGGCCGGCGCCGCCAAGGCCGCCGTCCAGTCGGTGAAGTCCGTCAAGGCCGCCCGGCAGGCCGCGGCCCACCCGGCCCCGCTGCTGCGCACCACCGACCGCCTGGTCCTGCCCCCGCACCCCGGCCTGCGCATCCCCGACACCAAGGTCGCCCTCTCCACCGCCTCGGTCTACCCGGCCAACACCGCCATCGCCTTCGAGCTGGCCGAGCGGCTCGGCTACGACGGCGTCGAGGTGATGGTCTGGAACGACCCGGTCAGCCAGGACATCGAGGCGCTGCGCCGGCTCTCCGACGCCCACCGGATGCCGATCCTGGCCGTGCACGCGCCCTGCCTGCTGATCACCCAGCGGGTCTGGACCAGCGACCCGTGGACCAAGCTCGTCCGGGCCCGCGCGGCGGCCGAGAAGCTCGGCGCGAGCGCCGTCGTCGTCCACCCGCCGTTCCGCTGGCAGCGCCAGTACGCCCGGGACTTCGTCGAGGGCATCAACCGGATGGCGGGCGAGACCGACGTCCGCTTCGCCGTCGAGAACATGTACCCCTGGCGCTACCGCGACCGCGAGATGCTGGCCTACGCACCCGGCTGGGACGTCACCGAGGAGGAGTACCGGCACTTCACCATCGACCTCTCGCACGCCGCGACCTCCCGGATCGACGCGCTCGCCATGGTCGACCGGATGGGCGACCGGCTCGCGCACATCCACCTGGCCGACGGCAGCGGCTCCGGCAAGGACGAGCACCTGATCCCCGGCCGGGGCAAGCAGCCCTGCGCCGAACTGCTGGAGCACCTCGCCCGGACCGGCTTCGACGGCCACGTGGTGCTGGAGGTCAACACCCGGCGCTCCGCGTCCCCCGCCGAACGCGAGGCCGACCTCGCCGAGGCGCTCGCCTTCACCCGGCTGCACCTGGCCACCCCCGCCCGGGTACGCTGACCACGAACTGCCGTACCGAGGGGGACATATGACGGACAGCACGGACTACCGTCGGCTCGCCGGCTCGTTCGGCGGGGTGGCCGCCGAGTACGACCGGGCCCGTCCCTCGTACCCCGACGAGCTCTTCGACGCGCTGGAGCGCCTGGCCGGCCGCACCCTGAAGGGCGCCCGGGTGCTGGACGTCGGCGCCGGCACCGGCATCGCCACCCGGCTGCTGGCCGGCCGCGGCGCGGACGTGATCGCCGTCGAGCCCACCCCCGGCATGGGCGCCCAGTTCCTCACCTCCTCGCCGGGCCTGCCGCTGGTCCGGGGCGACGGCGACGACCTGCCCTTCCACGACGGCTCGGCCGACTTCGTCACCTACGCCCAGGCCTTCCACTGGACGCACCCCGAGCGGTCCGTCCCCGAGGCGATCCGGGTGCTGCGCCCCGGCGGCGCGCTCGCGACCTGGTGGAACGTGAAGGACAGCGGCGTCGCCTGGGTGGCGGCGATGGGCGAGCGGCTCGCCAAGGCGCTCACCGGGACGTACCACGGCTACGGCGCGGTCAACGAGATCGTCTCGCACCTCGCCCCCCACGACCTGCGGATCGGCACCGCCACGCTGCGCTGGGAGCGCCGGGTCACCGTCGACCACGTGATCACCGACCTGGTCTCGCGCTCCTACCTGGCCTCCCTCGCCCCCGAGGAGCGGGCGCCGCTGCTGGCCGTCGAGCGCGAGGCGCTGCTGGCGGAGTTCCCGGACGGCTGGGTGGTCGAGCCGTACGTCCTGGACCTCACCGTGGCCCGGACCCAGGACGCCACGGCCTGACCGCATCGCGGACGCGGTGTCCGCCCGCCGGACGGCGGGCGTAGTCTCGAAAGACACAGCGGCCGCGCACCCTCCTCACCGGCGGGGCCGCCAGCAGCCTCCGAAGGAGTGGAGCACAGTGCCCGAGCTGAAGTCCCGTACGGTCACCCACGGTCGCAACATGGCAGGCGCCCGGGCGCTTCTCCGGGCCGCCGGCGTAGCCCGCGAGGACTTCGGCAAGCCGATCATCGCGGTCGCCAACTCCTTCACCGAGTTCGTCCCCGGGCACACCCACCTCCAGCCGGTCGGCCGGATCGTCTCCGAGGCGATCAAGCAGGCGGGCGGCATCCCGCGCGAGTTCAACACCATCGCGGTGGACGACGGCATCGCGATGGGCCACGGCGGCATGCTCTACTCGCTGCCCTCGCGGGACCTGATCGCCGACTCGGTGGAGTACATGGTCAACGCGCACTGCGCGGACGCCCTGATCTGCATCTCCAACTGCGACAAGATCACCCCGGGCATGCTGATGGCCGCCCTGCGCCTCAACATCCCGACCGTCTTCGTCTCCGGCGGCCCGATGGAGGCCGGCAAGGCCACCCTGGTCGACGGCACCGTGCGCAGGCTGGACCTGGTCGACGCGATCTCCCAGGCGGTCAACGAGAACGTCTCCGACGAGGACATCGCGATCATCGAGGAGAACGCCTGCCCGACCTGCGGGTCCTGCTCGGGCATGTTCACCGCCAACTCGATGAACTGCCTGACCGAGGCGATCGGCCTCTCGCTGCCCGGCAACGGCTCGGTGCTCGCCACCCACACCGCCCGCCGGGCGCTGTACGAGAAGGCCGGGCGGACCGTCGTCGAGATCACCAACCGGCACTACCAGCAGGACGACTACAGCGTCCTGCCCCGCTCGATCGCCACCCGGTCCGCGTTCGAGAACGCCATGGCGCTGGACATCGCGATGGGCGGCTCGACCAACACCATCCTGCACCTGCTCGCCGCCGCCCAGGAGGCCGAGCTGGACTTCGACCTGCGGGCCATCGACGCGGTCTCCCGCCGGGTGCCCTGCCTCTCCAAGGTCGCGCCCAACGGCTCGTACTACATGGAGGACGTCCACCGGGCCGGCGGCATCCCCGCCATCCTCGGCGAGCTCTACCGCGGCGGCATGCTCCACGAGGACGTGACCACCGTCCACTCCGACTCGCTCGCCGAGTGGCTGAAGACCTGGGACGTCCGCGGCGGCTCGCCGTCCGCCGAGGCCGTCGAGCTCTGGCACGCCGCCCCCGGCTGCGTCCGCTCCGCCGAGGCCTTCTCCCAGTCCGAGCGCTGGGAGTCGCTGGACACCGACGCCGCCAACGGCTGCATCCGCAGCGTCGAGCACGCCTACTCGGTCGAGGGCGGCCTGGCCGTGCTGTACGGCAACCTCGCCGAGGACGGCTGCATCGTGAAGACCGCCGGTGTCGACGAGTCGATCTGGACCTTCAGCGGCCCCGCGGTCGTCGTCGAGTCCCAGGAGGACGCCGTCGACGCGATCCTCACCAAGCGGATCAAGGAGGGCGACGTCGTCGTCATCCGCTACGAGGGCCCCAAGGGCGGCCCCGGCATGCAGGAGATGCTCTACCCGACCTCGTTCCTCAAGGGCCGGGGCCTCGGCAAGGCCTGCGCCCTGGTCACCGACGGCCGCTTCTCCGGCGGCACCTCGGGCCTGTCGATCGGCCACGCCTCCCCGGAGGCCGCCTCCGGCGGCACCATCGCGCTGGTCGAGGACGGCGACATCGTCGCCATCGACATCCCAGGCCGGACGATCTCGCTGGAGGTCCCCGCCGAGGTGCTGCACGAGCGCCGGCTGAAGCTGGAGGCCGGGGGCGGCTACCGTCCGAAGAACCGCGAGCGCCAGGTCAGCCAGGCGCTGCGGGCCTACGCCGCGATGGCCACCTCCGCCGACAAGGGCGCCGTCCGCGACGTCTCCAAGCTCGGCTGACACCCCCGCGCCACGAGGAGCCGTCCCGCCCCGGGCGGGACGGCTCCTCCCGCGTCGGCCGCCGGATGCTGTCTCGCGGGCGGGGCGCCGGGTGATAATCGGCCGTGTGAACGAGGACCCCACCCCCACCCCCAGGCCCGCCGGCGCCCCCGAGCCGGAACCGATCCGCTGGTTCGGCACCAGCTGGGTCGGCCGTGGCACCGACTACCGGCTGCGCCGGGTCGTGGTGCCGCTCGGCGCCCTGCTCGCGGCGGTGGCCGGGGCGTTCGTCCTGCGCTTCGCCGTCGAGGGCGTCCAGCTGTCCGACAACGGCGGGTTCGTCAACGGCCTGCTGGTCGCCGCCGTGGCGATCTGCTCCTGCCTGGCCGGGCTGCGCAACTGGAAGCTGCTCAGCGAGGGCAGGGACCAGCTGACCGGCTGGATGGCCGAGGACAAGTCGCTCGGCGTGGTCTGGGTCATCGGCGGGGTCGGCGCGCTGTTCGCCTACTTCCTGCGCGGCCTGGTCGAGGCCCCCGGCGAGGCCGTCAAGCGCGCCCGGTACGAGCGCGCCACCGCCCAGTACGAGCGGCGGCAGGCGGGCCGCGGCGGCCGGCCCGGCGCGAAGAAGGCGGCGCCGGGCCGGGGCGGGCGCAAGCGCTGAGCGCTCAGCTGCGGGTGATCGTGCCGCACTCGCCCCGCGCGGTCAGCTCCTTGGAGCGGTCGTACGGGTCGGTGGCCGGTCCGGTCCGCTCCGGGTCCGGCTGGGCGAACTGGGGGAACCGCGGGTGGAGGAAGCCGTCGTAGACCTCGCAGGCGGTGTTGCCGACCTCGGACCGGCGCTTGCCGAAGTTGATCTTCTTCGGGTTGTTCTGGTACTTGCCCGGGTCGTAGAACCGGAAGTCCTCCGTCTTGCGCACGATGGTGCGGGCGGTCCGGGTGTCCCCGGGGACGTCGGCCACCGGGAGCAGCAGGCCGACCGGCTTGACCGCGCCGTCCCCGGGCGCGGGCGGCGCGGGCGGCGCCGACCGCGGGGACTGCGCCGGGGCGCCCGGCGTCGGCCGCTGGGCGGTGGCGCGCTGGGCCGCCTCCGGGCCGGGACGCAGCGCGTAGACGTAGGTGAAGTCGGTGTGCACCACGACCCCCTTCTCACCGTCGCCCTCGACGCTGATCCGGCCCTGCAGCCTGACCCCGTCGGCCACCTGGACCGCCTCGCGCGGATCGAAGCGGTCGAACGCCGAGGTGGGGTCGTCCTCCTTGCTGGGGCGGGCCAGCGCGATCTCCAGCTTGTCCCGGCTCTCCCGCTCCAGCATCGCCAGCGCGGCGTCCGGCCGGCCGCCCGCGATCACCTTCGGATCCAGGTTGGCCGCCGCCAGGTAGTCCTTCACCAGCTTGACCTGGGCGGCCACCTGCTCGGCGCCGAACACCCCGATGGCGCCGGGGGCCTGCGGCAGGTCGAAGGCGTCCATCGTGGTCGGCCAGTCCTTGGCGGGGGAGCCGGCCCACGGGCGGTCGACGGTGGGCTGTTCCTCGTCGACCGCTGAGGGCGCGCCGGTCGGCCGCGCGGTCTCCGGGGCGACCGGCGCGGCGGACGTGCCGGACCGGTCCGGGGCGGCGCCGAAGGTCGTCGAGAACCAGGAGCGCACGCCGTCGACGTTGAGCGCGCCCAGCAGCACGACCACCGTCAGCAGCACGTACAGCGGTGCCTGCCACCGCGGCCGCGGGCGGGCGTTGCCCCAGGGGTCGACCGGCTTCGGGGCGCGCCCGAAGCGCCCGGCCTTCCTCGGGCCGTCGTTCACCGAGCGCCGGCCGCCCGGGTCGACCGGCGGGGTGTGCTGCCACCGGGCGGAGAGCATCCGGGTGCGGCCCGCGGGCTCCTTGACGGCGGCCCCGCGGACGAACTCCTCGTCCAGGACGAGGTCGGCGAACGGGTCCTTCCCGCCCGCTCCGGACGGGTCCGCCCCGTCCGGGGCGCGGCCCTCGGACGGGCGCGGTTCTGGATCTTCGGCTATCGGCATCGCGCCAGTATGCCGACGGGGTGTGACAGGGAATCGATCGGGGGCACACCGTGTGGTGAACTCGGGTGCGGCGTGCGGGAATCACCCCGTTTTGTCCGGCTCGCGGGCCGGTACTCAGCCCTTGCCGCGGGCCTGCTTCACCGAGCCGACCACGCCCGCGACGGCCAGCAGGAGACCGGCCGGCAGCAGCGAGAGGAAGAACGCGCCGAACAGGCCCGCGTCCCCGAGGATCGTCTGCGCCAGCATGTTCAGCACCAGCAGCCCGCCCGCGGCCGGCAGCGCCGACTTCCACGGATGCGCGTCCGCCCACCGGCGCAGCCGCCGGTCGGCGGTGTCCTTGCGCAGCTGGCCGCCCACCGTGCCGACCAGGAAGAAGAAGAACAGGGCCCAGCCGGCCGGTCCGGCCAGCATGCTCAGCGACCAGTCGCCGGTGATCGCGTCGATCCCCAGGGCGGTCGCCCCCACCACCGCACCGACTCCCGCGGCCGTCCGCCACGGCCCCAGCGTCGCGGCGGCGACGGCGGCTTGCCGGTTCTCACGTCGGGACATCTCTCCGTGTGCCATGCCTCCACGGTGCGCCCGCGCACGGCCCGAAGCCATAGGGGAGAACCCCGAGTTTCTCCCTAGGGCGGACGCCCCCGGGCCCGGCCCCGGGGCGGACGCCGCCGTGCCCTTCCGCAGGGTGGACGGTCCCGCCGCGGGCGGGGGACCGGTGCGAGGATGGCGGCAGGAACGGATGCAAGGAGCGGGCATGGGCAGCGGCGCGGCGCACGGGCAGAAGATCGCCTTCCTCGGGACGGGCAAGATCGGGGAGGCCCTGCTCTCCGGTCTGCTGCGGGCCGGCAAGGACCCGGCGGACGTCCTGGTGACCGCCCGCCGGCCGGAGCGGGCCGCCGAGCTGGCCGCGAAGTACGGCGTCGGCGTGGTGGCCAACCACGAGGCCGCCAAGCTCGCCGACACCCTGATCCTCGCGGTGAAGCCGCAGGACATGGGCACCCTGCTGGACGAACTGGCGCCGCACGTCGGCGCGGACCGGCTGGTCATCTCGGCCGCGGCCGGCATCCCCACCGCCTGGTTCGAGGAGCGGCTGGCGCCCGGCACCCCGGTGGTCCGGGTGATGCCCAACACGCCCGTCCTGGTGGACGAGGGCATGAGCGTGATCTCCGGCGGCTCGCACGCGACCGAGGCGCACCTGGAGCGGGCCGAGGAGATCTTCCGCTCGGTCGGCAAGGCGCTGCGGCTGCCGGAGTCCCAGCAGGACGCGGCGACCGCGCTCTCCGGTTCGGGCCCGGCGTACTTCTACTTCCTGGTCGAGGCGATGACGGACGCCGGCATCCTGCTCGGCCTGCCCCGGCACGTGGCGCACGACCTGATCGTGCAGTCCGCGATCGGCGCCTCGGTGATGCTGCGGGACTCCGGCGAGCACCCGGTGAAGCTGCGCGAGGCGGTCACCTCGCCGGCCGGCACCACCATCGCGGCCATCCGCGAGCTGGAGAACCACGGGGTGCGGGCCGCGCTGCTGGGCGCCCTGGAGGCGGCCCGGGACCGCTCCCGGGAGCTGGCCTCCGGCGGCCGGTAGGCCGCCCAGTAGGCTCGGCCGCATGGCCTACGACCTGGTGATCTTCGACAACGACGGCGTGCTGGTGGACAGCGAGCCGCTCTCCAACCGGTTGCTCGCCGAGTACCTCACCGAACTCGGCTACCCGACCACGATCGAGGACTCGTACCGGGACTTCATGGGCACCGCGGCCCACCGGATCCATGACGTGATCGCCGAGCGGCACGACGGCGCGAAGCTGCCGGAGGGCTTCGACGAGCTGTTCCACGGCCGGGTGTTCGCCGCCTTCGACGCCGAACTCACCGCCGTGCGGGGCGCGGAGACGCTGCTGAAGGAGCTCGGGCAGCGCTCCGTGCCGTTCTGCCTGGCCTCCTCGGCGCACCACGCGTGGATCCGCACCGCCCTCGACGTCACCGGTCTGCGCGGGTACTTCGCCGAGGAGCGGATCTTCAGCGCGCAGGACGTCGGCGTCGGCAAGCCGGCCCCCGACCTCTTCCTGCACGCCGCCCGCGCCCTCGGCGTCGACCCGGCCCGCTGCCTGGTGCTGGAGGACAGCGTCAACGGCGTGCTGGCCGCCCGGGCGGCCGGGATGGACGTCTACGGCTACACGGCGCTGACCGACCCGGCGCGGCTGACGGCGGCGGGCGCCACCGGTCTGATCGGGGACCTCGCCGAGGCCGCCGCGCTGCTCGGCTGAGCGGCCGGGCCCGTACCGGCGTGCGCACCCCCTCCCCAAAAGCCGCGCCACCCCCTACGCTCTCGCCAACATCGTTGTACCGGCCAGTAGCGAGGTGTGCGTGAAGATCGGGACGGCGCCCGGTGCCGCGGCACCGCCACGGCTGCGGGCGGGCCGGGCCGCGCTCACCGCGAGCTTCCTGCTCCAGGGCGTCACCTTCGCGCTGCTGGTCACCTGCATCCCCGAGATCCAGGACCGGTACGGGCTGAGCGACGCGCTGCTGCCGATCTTCCTGGCCGCCGTGCCGATCCTGGCCGGCGTCGGGTCGATCGTCTCCGAGCAGCTGGTGCGGCGGGCCGGCGCGCGGGCGGTGCTGCGGGTCGTCCAGCCCGCCGTCTGCCTCAGCCTGGCCGGCGCCGGGTTCGGCCGCACGCTCTGGCAACTCGCGCTCGCGCTCGGCGCGTTCGGCCTGCTGGTCGGCGCGCTGGACGCCAGTATGAACATGCTCGGGGTCGGCCTGCAGCGCCGCTACGGGCGCTCGATCATGCTCGGCTTCCACGCCGCGTTCAGCCTCGGCGGCATCCTCGGCACGGTGGTCACCGGCCTCGGTTCGCACTACCACCTCGGCCTGCCCGTGCTGTTCGGGACGGCCGCCCTGGTGATCGCTCCGCTCGCGGTGCTGGCCGGGACGCGGTTCGCCGGGCCCGCCGAGCTCGGTGACGCCGTCCGGGAGGCCGCCGAGGCCGCGGCCCGGAGCGTCCCGTGGCGGCCGCTGCTGCCGCTCTGCCTGGCGATGGCCTTCGCGTACATCGCCGACGCCTCGGTCTCCAACTACAGCGTCAAGTACCTCACCGACGGCCTGGGCAGCGCCGAGGACGTGGCGAAGCTGTCCTACCTCGGCTACATGGTGGCGATGCTGCTCGGCCGTGCGCTGGGCGACCGCGCGGTGCAGCGCTGGGGCGCCGTCCCGGTGGTCCGCGGCGGCGCCGCGCTGGCCGCGCTGGGCTTCGCGATCGCCGCCGCCGCGCCCGGTGCGGCCGCCGGCATCGCCGGGTTCACCGTGCTCGGCTTTGGGATCTGCGCGATCATCCCGCAGGTCTTCGCGGCCGGCGGGCGGCTCCTCCCGGACGACTCGGACGCCGCCGTGGCCCGGCTCAACCTCTTCAACTACGTGGGCTTCCTGATCGGTTCGCCGCTGGTGGGCGCGATCGCCGATGCCAGTTCGTACCGCTGGGCGCTGCTCGCCCCGATGCTCCTGGTGCTCGCCGTCCTCCCGCTGGCCGACCGCTTCGCCCCCGCCCCGGCGCTCGTCCCGGCGCGGGCCTGACGGCGACGCCGCGCCGCGTGGCGCTCAGCCTTCGCGGATCTCGTCCAGCGACTCCCGCAACAGGGCCTTGGCGCGGGTGAACCAGTCCGCGAGCACGGCGATCTCGTCCGGGGTGTAGTCGGCGAACAGGCGGCCGAACCGCTCGTACATCGGGCCGTAGACCCGGAGGATGCGGGCCTGCGCGGAGTCCTCCATCACCACCCGTACCCGGCGGCGGTCGGCCGGGTCGGCCTCGCGGCGGGCGTACCCGGACTTCTCCAGCCGGTTGAGCACGCCCGTCACCGCGCCGGCGCCCGCACCGGGCCCGGCCGCCCGGCTCTCCCGGAGGTAGGCCCGCGCCCGGGCGGGCCGTTCACCGACCCCCGGGGGTGTGACCTGGCGGCGGTCGCGGCGCGCGCACGCACTACCGTGGACGCCATGCCCGAAGCCGAGCGTGACACCCCCTGCGGCCTGCACCTCTTCTGGGACGAGGCCGTCACCGCCTACGACTTCGGTCCCGGCCACCCGATGGACCCGGACCGGCTGGCGCTCACCATGCGCCTGGTGGAGTCCCTCGGGCTGAGCGCGGGGCCCGGCGTCACCGTCCGGTCCGCACCGCCCGCCGGCGACTCCACCCTGCGGCTGGTGCACACCCGGGAGTACGTCGCGGCGGTCAAGCACGCGGCCGCCCACCCCGAGGAGGTGGACCTGCGGCACGGGCTCGGCACCGACGACAACTGGGCCTTCCCCGCCGTCCACTCCGCCTCCGCGCTGATCGCCGGGCAGTCGGTCGCCGCCGCCGAGGCGGTCTGGCGCGGCGAGACCCCGCACGCCGTCAACTTCGCGGGCGGACTGCACCACGCGATGCCCGCCCGGGCGTCCGGCTTCTGCATCTACAACGACCCCGCGCTCGCCATCGCCCGGCTGCTCGAACTCGGCGCCGAGCGGGTCGCCTACGTCGACGTGGACGTCCACCACGGGGACGGCGTCCAGCAGGCGTTCTGGGACGACCCCCGGGTGCTCACCGTCTCGCTGCACGAGCACCCCGCGACGCTCTTCCCGCAGACCGGCTGGGCCACCGAGACCGGCGGCCCGGCCGCGCCCGGCTCGGCGGCCAACCTGCCGCTGCCGGCCGGTACCGGTGACTCCGGCTGGCTGCGCGCCTTCCACGCCCTGGTGCCCGAACTGCTGGCCGCCTTCCGCCCGCAGGTGCTGGTCACCCAGCACGGCGCGGACACCCACCTGGAGGACCCGCTCGCCCACCTCGCCGTCACCGTGGACGCCCAGCGGATGATCGCCGAGGAACTGCACGCCCTGGCCCACGAGCACGCCGACGGCCGCTGGATCGCCCTGGGCGGCGGCGGGTACGCCGTCGTGGACGTCGTCCCGCGGACCTGGACCCATCTGGTCGCCACCGCCGCCGGCCGGCCCGTCGACCCGGCCACCGAGACCCCGGAGGCCTGGCGCGCCGAGGTCTACCGGCGCACCCGCCGGCCGGCCCCGCTGCGGATGACCGACGGCGCTCGGCCGGTCTGGCGGGACTTCGACGCGGGATACGATCCGGCCGACCGCCTCGACCAGGCGATCCTGGCCAGCCGCCGCGCCGTGCTGCCGCACCACGGCCTGCTGCCCTGAACCCCGGCCCCCGGTTGTGGAGGCGCCGGGCGGTGCGCACGACCCCTGCGACAGACCGCCGAGTGACTACGTAATGCAACAGGACTATCTCTCACCGTACGAGGACTGGGCTTCTCCCTCTTCCCACTGGTACCACCCATAACTACTCTGGGGATACACGTGTGCCGGTGGAGTCACCGGAGGGGAAGCCGGTGCCTTGCACACGGGTAAGGGTCGGGTGATGGTCATGAGTTCCGGCGAACGCCCCCTGCAGGAAGTCGTCTTCCTGACCGTGGCCGAAGTGGCCGCGGTCATGCGGGTGTCGAAGATGACGGTGTACCGATTGGTGCACAGCGGAGAGCTGCCGGCCATCCGGGTCGGTCGGTCCTTCCGGGTGCCCCAGCAGGCGGTGCACGAGTACCTCAAGGAGTCCTACGTGCGGCTCGAAAGCGCGTAGGACTCGGCTGACGTGGGCGGGGGTCACAGCCGGTGGCCCCCGCGCTCGTTTGCCGCGGATTTCCCGCGAGTTTCCCGGTCCGGGGAGCACGATTACGGCCCTGGCCGCGTGGACGGTAGGCTAGGCCCTCCGTCAGTCGTATGGACTCCGTCTCTCACGGACGGGAGTCTCAGTGAGCGAGGGTTGTTCCGTGGGCTCTGTCATCAAGAAGCGTCGTAAGCGTATGGCCAAGAAGAAGCACCGCAAGCTTCTGAAGCGCACCCGCGTGCAGCGTCGCAACAAGAAGTAAGCGCCCGCCGCGCCCTGCGCGCCCGGTGCTTCCACCGCCCGTCCAGGCCCTCGTGGCCCGGGCGGGCGGTGTCGTCTCACGGCCCGCCACGGCGGCGCGGTACGGTGCACGCAGGCCCGCCGAGGCCGAGGAATGGGGTGCAGCACTGTGGGCATGGTCGTGCTCGTCACCGGCGTGGCGCGCCACCTCGGAGCCCGGTTCGTCGCGGAGCTCCGCCGCCGGCCCGACGTCGACCTGGTGGTGGGCGTGGACGTGCAGCCGCCCCGGCACCCCGTCGAGGAACCGGACGGCCCCGCCGCCCCGTACCGCTTCCACCAGCTGGACCTGCGCCGCCCGGCGGTCGCCCGGGTGATCGCCGAGCACCGGGTCGACACCGTCGTCCACCTCGCCGTCAGCGCCACCGGACTGGGCTCCACGAACCGCTCCTCGGTCAAGGAGTCCAACGTCATCGGCACCATGCAGCTGCTCGGCGCCTGCCAGAAGGCCCCCGGAGTGCGCCGGCTGGTGGTGAAGTCGACCACCGGCGTGTACGGCTCGGCGCCGCGCGACCCGGCCGTGTTCACCGAGCGGACCCAGCCCAAGAACCTGCCGGGCGGCGGCTTCGCCAAGGACGCGGTGGAGGTCGAGGGCTACGTCCGCGGCTTCGCCCGCCGCCGCCCCGACGTCGCGGTGACCGTCCTGCGGTTCGCCAACATCGTCGGCCCCGGCGCGGACACCCCGCTCGTCGAGTACTTCGCGCTGCCGGTCCTGCCCACCGTCCTCGGCTACGACCCCCGGCTGCAGTTCGCCCACGAGGACGACGTCGTCGAGGTGCTCTGCCGGGCGGCGCTGCCGCCGGAGCCGGACACCGTCAACACCGGCACCTTCAACGTGGCGGGGGAGGGCGTCCTGCTGCTCTCCCAGTGCGCCCGCCGGCTCGGCCGGCCGACCCTGCCGCTGCTGCTGCCCGCGATCAGCTGGATGGCGGCGCTGGCCCGGCAGACCAGGATGGTCGACTTCTCGCCGGAGCAGCTGCGGCTGCTCACCCACGGCCGGGTGGTGGACACCGCCCGGCTGCGCGAGACCTTCGGCTACCGGCCGCGGTTCACCACCGCCGAGGCCTTCGCCGACTTCGCCGCCGCCCAGTCCGCCGGCCTGCTGCCGCCCGCGCGGCTCGCCGCCGTCACCGACGGGCTGGCCGCGCTGCTCGGGCCGGAGTACGCGCGGGCCGCCCGTTCCCATGCCAGCCGACCCAGGAGCTGAACCCGCGATGAGTGCCGCTGCCGAGAACGCGCCGGGCCAGGCCAAGGTCATCCCGATCGAGTCCGCGCCGAGCTGGAGCGAGCCCGACCGCCCCGCCGGCCTGGCCGACCAGCTCGCCGACGCCGTCGGCGGGGCGCTGGCCGGCCGGCTCGGCCCGGCCGCCACCCGGCTGTTCGGCAAGGGCTGGGAGGGCCGGGCCGCCGAGCGCCTCGCCTTCCTGCGCCGCCGGGTCACCGGTGACTACGAGGTGGACGAGTTCGGCTTCGACCGCGAGCTCACCGAGGAGGTGCTGCTCTCGCTGCTGCGCCCGCTCGCCGAGAAGTACTTCCGGGTCGAGGTGCGCGGGATCGAGAACATCCCGGCCGAGGGCGGCGCGCTGATCGTCGCCAACCACTCCGGGACGATCCCGTTGGACGCCCTGATGACCCAGGTCGCCATCCACGACCACCACCCGAGCCGGCGGTACCTGCGGATGCTCGCCGCCGACCTGGTGTTCGTGCTGCCCGGCATCAACGAGCTGGCCCGCAAGGCCGGTCACACGCTGGCCTGCAACGAGGACGCCCAGGCGCTGCTGGAGCGCGGCGAGCTGGTCGGGGTCTGGCCGGAGGGCTTCAAGGGCATCGGCAAGCCCTTCTCCGAGCGGTACAAGCTGCAGCGCTTCGGGCGCGGCGGCTTCGTTTCCTCGGCGCTGCGGGCCCGGGTGCCGATCGTCCCCTGCGCGATCGTCGGGGCGGAGGAGACCTATCCGATGATCGGCAACTTCCGGACGCTGGCCCGGCTGCTGGGGCTGCCGTACGTGCCGGTGACGCCGACCTTCCCGTGGCTCGGACCGCTCGGCGCGGTGCCGCTGCCGACCAAGTGGACGATCCAGTTCGGCGAGCCGATCGCCACCGACGGCCACCCGGTGGAGGCGGCGGACGATCCGATGCTGACCTTCGACCTCGCCGACGAGGTGCGCGAGACCATCCAGCACACCCTCTACAAGCTGCTGGTGCAGCGGCGTTCGGTGTTCTTCTGAGGCCGTCCGCGGGTGCCCGTGAGGCACGGACGCGGGAGGGGCTCGGCGGATGCCGCCGGGCCCCTCCCGCGTCGCGGGGCCGGTGGTGCGGGGCGGCTCACGCCGTACCGCACCACCGGCCCGTCGACCGTCCGGCAGTTCGGCCGGATCGGCCCGTCCGGCCGGTCGAGCTGATTCAGCCGATGCAGCCGAGGCAGCCCGTTCAGCCGCCGAGGATCCGCAGACCGGGCAGCAGCCCGGGGATCAGCGGCGGCACGTCGACACCCTGCGGTGCCGTGCCGGGCGCGGCACTGGGCGAGCCGGACGGCTGCGGGGCCGCCTGGTCCGGTGCCGGGTCCGCGCTCGGCGAGGGCTTCTGACCGGTCAGCCCGCTGGTGAGGTTGTCGACCAGCCCGCCGACCGCGCCCGCCGCGTTGCTCGGTGCGCTGCTGGGCGCACCGGCGCCGCCACCGGGCGTGCTCGCCCCGGCGGACGGTGCCCGCTCGGTGCTGCCGGGCTTGCCACCGTTCGCGCTGCCCGCGCCGCCCTGGGCCGTCCCGGCGCCCGGTGCGGCGTTGCCGCCGACGGCCGGGGCGTCGCCCTGCGAGCCGCCGTCGGCCGGATGACCCGCGCCGCCGCCCGCCCCGCTGCCGGCCGGTCCACCGCTCTTGGCGGGGGGCTGGGCCAGTCGCAGGGGCGCGACGTCCTCGCTTATGTCGTCGAACAGCTGGTCCACCAGGTGGGCCTGCGAGGTCAGCTGGACCGGCAGCTTGCTCTGCAGCTCCGTCCAGTGGCCGTCCTCGTCCTGGGCGAAACCGGCCAGGGCCCGCATCGGGTCCAGCGAGCCGTTGCTGCGGTAGACCGAGCGCAGCAGGTCGCGGCCCTTGAGGGCGTCGGCGTGCATGTCGTCGAGCGCCCTGCGGACCTGGTCGACGGTGCCCGGGCTGAGCGAGCCGCCCGGGTCCGTCCGGCCGACCAGGCTCTTGGCCTCGCCGAGCCGGGTGGCCGCGTTGTCCAGCAGCAGCTCGCCGCGCTCGCTGTCGGTGTCCGCGAGGTCGAGCCGGAGCCCTTCCAGACCGCGCTTCATGCCGTACAGCGTGTCCCCGGGGAGGGCGTTGGCGCTCGCGGCGGCCGCGCCGGCGAGGCTGCCGACGGCGAGCCCGGCGACCAGGCCGCCGATCGCGAACCGGCGGCTCCAGCGGCCGCGGGGGGCGGTCCGGACCGCCCGGTGGCCGCGCTGGCGGGGCACCGCGGCACCCGGCCCACCGGCGAAGACCTGCTCGAACGCGGCCATCAGCTGAGCGCGTTGGACCGTTCGGACCTCCTGGTCCAGTGCCGGTCCGGGCAGCGCGCCGAGTGCGCCGACCATGCCGACCAGCTCCGCCATCGCGGTCGAACCGGCGCCGGTGGAAGCGGCGTTGGCCGCCGCGGAACCGGCGGCGCCGCGTTCCTCTGCCTGGTGGGCCTCCAGCGCCTCGGCGAAGGCCTTCGCCCGCCGGTGCTCCAGCACGTTTGCCGTCACGGGCCACACCTCCCTTCGTCGTTGTCGACACCCCGGCCTGCCGGACGGTTGCCTCGGCGGGCCAAAGCCACTCCATCGGGTGAGAGGTCGCAATTCGACTTGACCGTACGCCTGGTGGAGGCTTGCACGCTGGCCAACGAGCGGTGCGGGCGGTCGGTTACGCACGGCTGATCATCGGATCGACCGTTCACCCGGACGTGTCGGACCGCCGCCGTCGGTGACGGCCCGCCGGATATCTCGCCGGTGCCGTCCGCGGCACCGCCCCCGGTCCTCGCGCCGCTCACCGCGCGTCGGGCGGCAGCAGCCGGGCCAGCGTCCGTACCGCGCGGTACTGGAGCGTCTTGATGGCGCCCTCGTTCTTGCCCATGATCCGGGCCGTCTCGGCCACCGAGAGCCCCTGCAGGAAGCGGAGCGTGACGCACTCCTGCTGCTGCGGGTTGAGCCGCCGCACCGCGTCCAGCAGCGCCGCGTTGGAGAGCGACTCCAGCACCGAGTCCTCCGGGCTGCGTTCGCACTCGTTGGAGTCGAGCATCTCCCCGGTGGTGACCTCCAGCCGGAACCGGCTGGACTTGAAGTGGTCGGCCACCAGGTTGCGGGCGATGGTCACCAGCCAGGCGCCGAAGTCGCGGCCCTGCCAGGTGAAGGTGCCGATCCGGCGCAGGGCGCGGAGGAAGGTCTCGCTGGTGAGGTCCTCGGCGGTGGCCCGGCTGCCGACCCGGTAGTAGATGTAGCGGTAGACGGTGTCCGCGTAGTGGTCGTAGAGGCTGCCGAAGGCGTCGCTCTCGCCGGCCTGGGCCCGCTCGACCAGCTCCATGATCGGGTTGTGCTCGGTCTCGTAGCCGGGGGCCGGGGCCGTCCGGGCCCGGCTGCGGCCGCTGCTGCCGGTGGCTCCGGTCCGTCCGCGCGAGCCGGTTCCGGTGGAGCCGGCGGCCGTGGTGCGCAGGGCGAGACCGGCCGGCTGCGGCTGCTGGCCGCACGGGACTCCGGCGGGCACCAGTTGGGGTGAGGTGGCGAGCTGGCTGCGGAGCAGGGTGCGCAACAGGTCCAGGCCGGTGGAGATCTGCCGGGCCGAGGCCGGGCGGCCGCGCAGGCTGGTGCGGGAGCGCAGGGTGGCGGGCGACGGGCGGGAGGGTGCAGGCGCGTCGTTCCGGACGGGTGGGTACACGGGACTCCCAGAGGCAGAACTGTGGACGGATCACCTCCGCCTGCGCGGAGAGCACGCCCGCGCCGCCCGTTCGAGCGGGGCGCGTGGGTGACGTGCATCCAGGAGAGAATAACGCTTTGTGCAATGACAGCTACACCGTGTGGTCGAAGTGGTCGTTTGGGATCCACATGGCGTGCATATTCGGCTGACACTGACCGAACGTGTCATCGTTCATCCGGCTCAACGTGATCGAACATGTGCACCGGGTGACCAATTAGGCGGTCGGACGGCCGGTTTCCCCTTGGTTGGCCTTGGTAATCCCCGACTTTCCCCGTCTGACGAACGATCAGAACCGGTCATCCAGTGGCAGCTTCGTTCAGGCTCTTCGGGCTCCCGGCCGGCGGAGGGGAGTTAGCCCGTACGGGGGCCGTGTTCGGTGTACGGATTGACGGCCGGTCACCCTCGCAGGGGGGTGGTTCGGCGGTGGCCGCCGGGCGTGGCCCCCACCCCGGTCCGGTCCGCGGTTCAGGCGCGGTGGCGGCGCTGCAGGGCGATGCCGGCGGCCGTCGCCCCGGCGGCCACCCCGAGCGCGGCGGCGGCCGGGAGCCCGACCCGGGCCGCCTTGCGCCCGGTCCGGAAGTCCCGCACCCGCCAGCCCTGGGCCCGGGCGTGGCGGCGCAGCGCGCCGTCCGGGTTCACCACGTACGGATGGCCGACCAGCGAGAGCATCGGGATGTCGTTGGCCGAGTCGCTGTACGCGGCGCAGCGCTCCAGGTCGAGCCGCTCGCGCCGGGCCAGCGCGCCGACGGCGGCCGCCTTGGCGGGCCCGTGCAGCAGGTCGCCGACCAGCCGGCCGGTGTACAGGCCGCCCCGGGCCTCGGCGACGGTGCCGAGCGCGCCGGTCATGCCCAGCCGCCGGGCGATCACCCGGGCCACCTCCAGCGGTGCGGCGGTGACCAGCCAGACCCGCTGGCCGGCGTCCAGGTGCATCTGGACCAGGGCCCGGGTGCCGGGCCAGATCTTCTCGGCGATGACCTCCTCGAAGACCTCCTCGCAGATGGCTTCGAGTTCGGCGGTGCGCTTGCCGGCGACGAGGCCGAGCGCGGTGTGCTGGGCGTCGGCCATGTGGTCCGGGTCCTCGGTGCCGTGCAGCCGGAACCAGGCCTGCTGCCAGGCGAACCGGGCGATGTCGCGGCGGGTGAGGAAGCCGCGGCGGTAGAGGCCGACGCCGAGGTAGAAGATCGCGGCGCCGCGCAGGATGGTGTTGTCGCAGTCGAAGAAGGCGGCGGCGCGCGGGTCGTCCCGCTCGGGGGTGTGGTTGCCGGCGGGTGCCTTGGGGGCCTTCGCGGGCCGCTCGTCGGAGCCAGCCGGGGCGGTCGCCGCCTGCGCGGCGGTCGGCGTGGCGGGGGCGTCCGGGTCGTGCGGGGCGTCCGTGGCGGCCCGCAGGGCGGCCTCCGCGGCCTCGGCGGCGGCCTCGCCGGCCAGGGCGTTCCGCTCGGTGGTGGAACGCCTTGACTGGGTGAGCCTTCGGAGCACGGCCATGCCGTCGAGCATATCGAGCCGGGCCGGGAGGGGCCGTGACGGCGACGTGCCCACCGGGTGAACAGCGACCGGTCCGGCGCCGGGTCCCGGGCGGGCGGTGCCCGGGCCGGCCGGGCGTCGGGGCCGGGGTGGGGCGGGCGCACAATGGCGGGGTGAGCCCACTGCTGCGACGTGACAAGAACCAGAGCCCCGAGCCGGCCGACCGTACCGTGACCCTGGTCGGCAAGCCGGGCTGCCACCTCTGCGACGACGCCCGGGAGGTGATCGTGCGGGTGACCGGCGAGCTGGGCGCGACCTTCGAGGAGAAGGACATCACCCAGGACGAGGAGCTGTACCGCGCGTACTGGGAGCAGATCCCGGTCACCCTGATCGACGGGCGTCAGCACGACTTCTGGCGGGTCGACGAGCGCCGCCTGCGCGCCGCGCTCGGCGCCTGACGGCGGCGGACCGCCCCCGCCGACCGGCGGGGGCGGTTCGCCGAATCGTTGTGAAGAATCCCGTACCGGGCCTGGGAACGGCGATGTTCGTCGGCTTACGATCGAACTCGTCTGCGCCCATGGGGGGCTGAGCACACGAGGAGTGCCGCCATGCTTCCCGGTCCGACCCCAGGGACGCCCGTGCCCGCAGCCGGCGGGGGCTTCGCGGTGGTGGACGTGGAGACGACCGGCCGCAGCCCGTGGCGGCACCGGGTGGTCGAGGTCGCCGTCGTCCTGCTGGACGAGCGGCTCCGCGCCGAGGGCGAGTTCTGCACCCTGCTGGATCCGGCCGGTCCGGTCGGCCCCACCCATGTGCACCGGATAGCCCAGGCCGACGTGGTGGGCGCCCCCCGGTTCCGCGAGGTCGCGCCGCGGCTGCTGGAGCTGCTGGCCGGCCGGGTGCTGGTCGGCCACCACGTGACCTGCGACCACGCCTTCCTCGATCGCGAGTTCGCCCGGATCGGGGTGGCCCTGCCGCCGGTCCCGCTGCTCTGCACGATGCGGCTGGCCCGCGCGCACCTGTCGGAGGCGGGCGGCTTCGGCCTGGCGGCCTGCACGGAGGCGGCCGGGCTGGGCCGGTTCCCCGCGCACACCGCGCTGGGCGACGCCCGGGCCACCGCCGGGCTGCTCCGGCACTGCCTGGACGCGCCGTCCTGCCCGCCCGACGACTGGGCGGCGCCCCTGCGCGAGGCGGCCCGGGTGCCGTGGCCGAGGCTGGGCCGGGCCCGCTCGGACGCCGCCGGGGCGGTCGTCCCGCAGCTCCGCCGGGAGCCGCCGTACGGCCTCCGGCCGCCCGGTGCGCAGCCCCCGGCGGCGGTGCCGACGGGGACCGGTGCTATGGACTCGTCGGCGTGATGCGCATCACTGTGCGGGGACAAATCGGACACCATCTTTGTGCACACGTTCACAAACGCATAGCCTGGCTGCCAAAGCCCAGCTTCACCCACAGGAGCACCGTGGCAATCGGCCGATCATCACAGAGCAGTTCGCAGACGCCCGACCAGGGCGCCGCGCGCCGACCCTCGCGTGCCCGGGGCATCCCGGAGGCGACCGTCGCCCGCCTTCCCCTCTACCTGCGGGCACTCACCGCGCTCTCCGAGCGTTCCGTGCCGACCGTCTCCTCGGAGGAGCTGGCGGCCGCCGCCGGCGTGAACTCCGCGAAGCTGCGCAAGGACTTCTCCTACCTGGGCTCGTACGGGACCCGCGGCGTCGGCTACGACGTCGAGTACCTCGTCTACCAGATCTCCCGCGAGCTGGGCCTGACCCAGGACTGGCCGGTCGTCATCGTCGGCATCGGGAACCTCGGCCACGCGCTCGCCAACTACGGCGGCTTCGCGTCCCGCGGGTTCCGGGTGGCGGCCCTGCTGGACGCCGACCCGGCCGTGGTCGGCAGCAGCGCCGCCGGGCTGCCGGTGCGCCACATGGACGAACTGGAGTCCATCGTGGAGAACCAGCACGTCTCGATCGGCGTCATCACCACCCCGCCCGGCGCCGCCCAGCAGGTCTGCGACCGCCTGGTCGAGGCCGGTGTCACCAGCATCCTGAACTTCGCCCCGACGGTGCTCACCGTTCCGGACGGCGTGGACGTGCGCAAGGTGGACCTCTCCATCGAGCTGCAGATCCTGGCCTTCCACGAGCAGCGCAAGGCGGGCGAGGAGCCGGACCGCACCGAGTCGGTGCTGGACCGCGCCCCCGGCCCGGTCCGCGCGGCCGCGGCCAAGCTGCGCCGCGCCGCGGCCGGCTCCGGCAAGGCCCGTCCGGCCGCCGAGCCGGCCAAGGACGACGAGGCGCCGGCGAAGGCCAAGCCCGGCAAGGCCGGCGGCGAGGGCGAGCTCTCCGCGGTGATGCCGGCGTGAGCGAGCGAACCATCGGGAAGGTGCGCGTGGTGCGGAGCGGTCGTCGGTCGCAGCGGGCCGGGCGCGTGCGGTGCGGGATCCGTGGCACCGGGGGGCGGGCATGAGCCTCCTCGTCGTAGGCCTGAGCCACCGCACCGCCCCGGTCGGCGTGCTGGAGCGCGCCGCCCTGACCGGTGACGTCCCGACCCGGCTGCTGCACGACGCGGCGGCCACCGCGACCGTCGCCGAGGCGGCGCTGCTGAACACCTGCAACCGGATCGAGCTGTACGCGGACGTGGACAAGTTCCACGCCGGCGTCGCCGAGCTGTCGCTGCTGCTGGCCCACCACAGCGGGGTGGACCTGGAGGAGCTGACCTCCCACCTCTACGTCCACTACGAGGACCGCGCCGTCCACCACCTCTTCTCGGTGGCCTGCGGCCTGGACTCGATGGTGGTCGGCGAGGGGCAGATCCTCGGCCAGCTGCGCGACGCGCTGGCCAAGGCCCAGGAGCAGCACACCGCCGGGCGCGGCCTGAACGAGCTGTTCCAGCAGGCCCTGCGGGTCGGCAAGCGGGCGCACAGCGAGACCGGCATCGACAAGGCCGGCCAGTCGCTGGTCACCTTCGGCCTGGAGCAGGTCGCGGCCGGCGCGGGCGAGATCGCGGGCAAGCGCGCCCTGGTGGTCGGGGCGGGCTCGATGAGCTCGCTGGCCGCCGCCACGCTGGTCCGCGCCGGCGTCACCGATCTGCTGGTCGCCAACCGGACCCCCGAGCGCGCCGAGCGCCTGGTCGAGATCCTCGGCGCCGACGTGGCGCGGACGGTCGAGCTGGCCAAGGTGCCCGAGGCGCTGGCCGATGTCGACCTGGTGATCTCCTGCACCGGCGCGGCCGGCGTGGTGATCGGGGCCGAGGACGTCGCCGCGGCGGTCGCCGCCCGCGCCGGCGGGACCCCGCTCGCCCTGCTCGACCTCGCCATGCCGCGGGACGTCGACCACGCCGTGCACGAGCTGCCCGGCGCGCTCCTGGTCGACCTGGAGAGCCTCTCGCAGGCCCACGCCGCCACCCCCGGCGCGGGCGACGTCGACGCCGTCTCCGGCATCGTCGCCGACGAGGTCGCCGCCTTCGGCGCCGCCCAGCGGGCCGCCCGGATCGCCCCGACCGTGGTGGCGCTGCGGGCGATGGCCTCCGACGTGGTCGCCGCCGAGCTGGGCCGTCTCGACTCGCGGCTGCCCGCCCTGGACGAGCGGTCCCGCGCCGAGATCACCCAGACCGTCCGCCGTGTCGTCGACAAGCTGCTGCACGCCCCCACCGTGCGGGTGAAGCAGCTCGCCGCCGAGCCGGGCGGCGCGTCCTACGCGGACGCGCTGCGCGAGCTGTTCGACCTCGACCCGGCGGCCGTGCACGCGGTCTCGGGCACCCCGATCGGCACCCAGCCTTCGGGCGGGGGCGCCAGATGAACCGTCAGCCATCCCACGAGTACCACCGGGACGATCACCTCATGAATGGTCAACCGCTCACCGACCAGGCCCCGGCCGCCACCGCAGCAGCGCTGCGGCTCGGCACCCGGCGCAGCGCGCTCGCCATGGCCCAGTCGGGCATGGTCGCCCGCGAGGTGACCAGGGTCACCGGGCGCCCCGTCGAGCTGGTGGAGATCACCACCTACGGCGACACCTCCAAGGAGGCGCTGGCGCAGATCGGCGGCACCGGCGTCTTCGTCTCCGCCCTGCGGGACGCGCTGCTGGAGGGCCGGATCGACTTCGCCGTGCACTCGCTGAAGGACCTGCCCACCGCCGAGCCCGAGGGCCTGGCGCTGGCCGCCGTCCCCGCCCGCGAGGACGCCCGCGACGCCCTGGTGGCGCGCGAGGGCCTGGCCCTGGACGAGCTGGTGGAGAAGCTGGCCGGCGCCGGGCGCACCGCCCGGATAGGCACCGGCTCCCCGCGCCGGATGGCCCAGCTCAACGCCTGGGCCCGCGGCCGGGGCGCCCAGATCGAGACGGTGGCGATCCGCGGCAACGTGGACACCCGGATCGGCTTCGTGGCCTCCGGCGAGCTGGACGCGGTGGTGCTGGCCACCGCCGGCCTGAACCGGCTCGGCCGCGCCGCCGAGGTCACCGAGCACCTCGACCCGGAGCTGATGCTCCCGGCACCCGGCCAGGGCGCGCTCGCCATCGAGTGCGCCCGCGCCGACGGTGAGCTGGCCGCCGCGCTGTCGGCCCTCGACCACGCCCCCACCCGGGCCGCGGTCGCCGCCGAGCGCGCCCTGCTGGCCACCCTGGAGGCCGGCTGCTCCGCACCGGTCGCCGCGCTGGCCACCTGGGGCCACGAGTACGAACTGCGGCTGGAGGGCGTGGTCGGCACCGTCGACGGCGCCACCCTGCTGAAGATGTCCGCCAACGGTCCGATCGTCCTCGACGAGACCGCCGAGCGGCAGGCGGCGGCCCTCGGCCGCGCGCTGGCCGCCCGGCTGCTCGACGCGGGCGCGGCCGCCCTGATGGGGGAGCGAGCCCGATGAGCCCCACCGCCGCCACCGAGACGCCGTTCCCGGCCGACAGCCCCTTCCCGGGCGGGACGCCCGCCGCGGGCCGGTGCACCTTCCTGGGCGCGGGCCCCGGGGACCCGGGCCTGCTGACCCTGCGCGCGGTCGAGGTGCTGTCCTCGGCCGACGTCCTGGTCGCCGACCCGCTCACCGCCGCCGCCGTGCGCAGCCACTGTCCGGCCGGTGTGCAGGTGCACACCCCCGGCGCCGAGGGCCCGGAGTTCGACCTGGCCGAGCTGGTCGCCGAGGCGGTCCGCTCGGGCAAGCACGTCGTGCGCACCGTCGACGGCGACCCCGGCCTGGACGGCTGCGCCGCCGAGGAGATGCTCGGCTGCGCGGGCCACGGCATCCACTTCGAGGTGATCCCGGGCGTCGCCCAGTCGGTCGGCGTGCCGGCCTACGCGGGTGTCCCGCTGCGCGGGGTGGGCGGTACCGACGTCCGCTTCGTGGACGGCGCCGCGCTGCTCGCCGGCAGCCCGGTGGACCTGGGCGCGCCGGAGACGACCCTGGTGGTGCGCACCACCCTGGGCCAGCTGCCGGCCACCGCCAACGCGCTGGTCTCCAACGGCCGCAAGCCGGAGTCGGCGCTCAGCGCGACGCTCTCCGGCACCACCACCCGCCAGCGCACCTTCACCGCCACCCTGGCCACCATCGCGGCGGACCTCAAGGCGGCCCGGGTACTGCCCTCGCCGGTCTCCGCCCCGGTGGACCCGGCGACCTCGGTGATAGCCGTGGTGGGCGAGCAGGTCGCGCACCGCGCCTCGCACTCCTGGTTCGAGACCAAGCCGCTGTTCGGCTGGAACGTCCTGGTGCCGCGCACCAAGGAGCAGGCCACCGGCCTCTCCGAGCAGCTGCGCTCGTACGGCGCGGTGCCGCAGGAGGTGCCGACCATCGCGGTCGAGCCGCCGCGCACCCCGCAGCAGATGGAGCGGGCGATCAAGGGCCTGGTCACCGGCCGCTACGAGTGGATCGCCTTCACCTCGGTGAACGCGGTGCGCGCCGTCCGCGAGAAGTTCGAGGAGTACGGCCTGGACGCCCGGGCGTTCGCCGGGATCAAGGTGGCGGCGGTCGGCGAGACCACCGCGCAGGCCCTGGTGGACTTCGGCGTGAAGCCGGACCTCGTGCCGTCCGGCGAGCAGTCCGCCGCCGGGCTGCTGGAGGACTGGCCGCCGTACGACCCGGTGTTCGACCCGATCGACCGGGTACTGCTGCCGCGCGCCGACATCGCGACCGAGACCCTGGTCGCCGGCCTGGTCGAGCTGGGCTGGGAGGTCGACGACGTGACGGCCTACCGGACGGTGCGCGCCTCGCCGCCGCCGGCCGAGACCCGCGAGGCGATCAAGGGCGGCGGCTTCGACGCGGTGCTGTTCACCTCGTCCTCGACCGTGCGGAACCTGGTCGGCATCGCCGGCAAGCCGCACAACGTCACGGTCATCGCCTGCATCGGCCCGGCCACCGCCAAGACCGCCGAGGAGCACGGCCTGCGGGTCGACGTGATGGCCCCGGCGCCGTCGGCGGCCGCGCTGGCCCAGGCCCTGGCAGACTTCGGGGCCAGGCGTCGCGACACCGCGACCGCGGCGGGCGAGCCGGTCTACCGGCCCAGCGAGCGCCGTCCCGGTTCGCGCCGCAAGGCGCGCTGAGGCCGGCGCCCACCAACCGGGGCCGGGGGCGGCCGACCGTCGCCCCCGGCGCCGCCCAACCGTTCGGAGAGAGAAGCCGTGTCCGCTGAATTCCCGTACGTTCGCCCGCGCCGGCTGCGCTCGACCCCGGCGATGCGCCGGCTGGTCGCCGAGACCCGGCTGCACCCGGCGGAGCTGATCCTGCCGCTGTTCGTCCGCGAGGGCGTGCGCGAGCCGGTCCCGGTGTCGTCGATGCCCGGCGTGGTCCAGCACACCCGCGACACGCTGCGCAAGGCCGCGGTCGAGGCGGCCGAGGCGGGCCTGGGCGGCCTCATGCTGTTCGGCGTGCCCGCGGTGCAGGACGCGGTCGGCAGCGAGGGCACCAACCCGGACGGCATCCTGCAGCAGGCGATCCGGGACGTGGTCGCCGAGGTCGGCGACTCCCTGGTGGTCATGTCCGACCTCTGCCTGGACGAGTACACCGACCACGGCCACTGCGGCGTGCTGGCCGCCGACGGCAGCGTGGACAACGACGCGACCCTGGAGCGCTACGCCGAGATGGCCCGCGTGCAGGCGGACGCGGGCGTCCACCTGGTCGGCCCGTCCGGGATGATGGACGGTCAGATCAGGGTGATCCGCAAGGCCCTGGACGAGGCCGGGCACCAGGACACCGGCATCCTCGCCTACACCGCCAAGTACGCCTCGGCGTTCTACGGCCCGTTCCGCGAGGCGGTCGGCTCCTCGCTGAAGGGCGACCGCAAGAGCTACCAGCAGGACCCGGCGAACGCCCGGGAGTCGCTGCGCGAGCTGGAGCTGGACGTCGCCGAGGGCGCCGACCTGGTGATGGTCAAGCCCGCGATGGCCTACCTGGACATCCTGCGCCAGGTGGCCGACGCCTCGCCGGTGCCGGTCGTCGCCTACCAGGTCTCCGGCGAGTACGCGATGGTCGAGGCCGCCGCGGCCAACGGCTGGATCGACCGGGAGCGGATGATCCTGGAGACGCTGACCTCGATCCGCCGGGCCGGGGCCGAGCAGATCCTCACCTACTGGGCGCTCGAAACCGCCGCGATGATCAAGTAGTCGGAGCCGTGAGCACGACGGAGGCCGGACCCCGGGCGGGGTCCGGCCTCCGTCGTACCACCCGGGCGTCAGCCGACGTGGGCGAAGCCCTCCAGGCCACCGAGCGCGTCGGTGGAGGTGGCGGCGCCGAACGCATGCGCGCCGGTGTGGATGTGCGAGGTGTGGGCGAGGCCGTACCACTCACCGGCGGCGAACACCGGGTGCGCGGAGGCGACGAACTCGCCGCCGCCGGCCAGGCCGACGTGCGCGAACGCCGGGGTGGCGACACCCGCGAGCGCCAGCGCGCCGAAGGCGGTCAGCGCGGCCTTGCCCAGCTTGTTCTTCATTGGATCTGCCCTCTCTTCCGGAGCGCTCGGTCGGAGCGCCCTGCCACTGACACGTGAACACACGCTGCCGTCGGCCGCGGCGCTCCACGCGCCGCCCCGACGGCCTGTCACCCGGACGGCCCGCGCCCGTGGGTACGGGCCGACCGGACAGTCGATCCACCGAAGCCCGGAGGGCCCGGGGACACGTCCCCGGGCCCTCCGTCGCTGTCCTGTGGCGGCAATCAGCCGATCAGGTGCGAGACGCCCGCGTCGCCCGAGGACTGGGTGTTCTGGCCGACGTTGCAGATCTGCTTCGGGGTGCTGTTCAGGACCGGGACCTCGACCGGAACCGCGACGCCGATGACGGCGACCGCGATGTTGTGGACCTCCGGCAGGCAGATGTTCGCGTTGTCCAGGGTGTGGAAGTTCGGCGAGCTGTTGCCGTGGGTGCCGGTCTGGTTGGTGCCGCCGTTGCCCTGGGCGGAGACGGCCGAGCCGTCCGAGTCGGCGATGGCGGAGGCCGAACCGGCGGACATCGCGATGGCGGCGGCGGCCAGGCCGGCGGCGGCGAGGGTCTTCTTGATCATTTCGGGTTTCCTCTCGGGGGATGAATCGGGGAGCGATTCGAAGGGTGGTTCAGGAGGTGGTGCGGGGTCGGCAGGTCAGCCGATGAGGTGGGAGACGCCGGAGTCGCCCTTGCTCTGGGTGCCCTGGCCCTGGGTGCAGTACTGCTTGCCACCGCTGTTGGCGATCGGGACCTCGACCGGGACGGCCACACCGAGCACGCCGACCGCGATGTTGTGGATCTCGGGGAGGCAGACGTTCGCGTTGTCCAGGAAGTGGAAGTTCGGGCTGTTGTCACCGACGGTGCCGGTGAAGTTGGTCCCGCCGTTGCCCTGGAGGGACGCGGCGGAGCCGTCCGAGTCCGCGATGGCCGAGGCCGGCGCCGCAGCGGCGGCCAGCGCGGCGACGGCCAGGCCGGCGGCGGCGAAGGACTTCTGGATCATGGGGAGATCCCTCTCTGGAATGCTTTTGGTTTCCGTGCGTACAACGCGTAGAACGCTCAGGCCCGGTCTGCGGTCACTGACATTCAGATCAAAGAATGACGCCACGGAAGGTTACGGGGATTCTTGAAAAGAGTCCGGGAGGCGCGACTTCCGGGGGATTCCGGTCGGATTATTAGGCCGAACCGGTTAACGGCCGCAATCAGGGCTCCGGGTGTCTCGTTGAGACAGAGTGCTTTCGGCTGCGCCCTGCGCGCGGCCGACCCCCAGATCCCCAGTACGGACAGGCAGAACGGTGAAAAGCATGAAGTTCTCCAAGCGGGCCGGCGCGATGCTGCTGGCGGTCGGTGCGGGCGTGCTCGCCTCCCAGGGCGCGGCCTCCGCCGCCGCGGTCAGTCCCGACCAGGTCGGGGCCCTGGAGGACCGGCTGGCCACCCAGCAGGTCCCCCTCGACGTCCCGCTCGCACCCCTGGACAGCCGGATCTCCGGCGGCATCCCCACCTCCCTGGTGATGCCGGCCGTGCCCGGCCGCACCACCGGCAACGAGCTGCTCCCGGAGCGGATCGTGCCCCAGCTCGGCACCGGCAAGGTGGGCCCCTCGGCCAAGGCGGAGCTCCCGCTGCCGCTGGTCGACCAGGGCGCCGACCTCGGCGAGCTGCTGCTGGAGGCCCCGGCCGCCCCGCTGCGCGCCGACACCCCCGGGATCGGCCTGGGCAAGCCGCTCGCGCTGGCCCAGGACGGCACCGGGCAGCTGGCCGACGGCACGCTCAAGGTCGGCGAGATCGACCCGCGGCTGGTCACCGGCGCGGTGCAGGCCGTCCCGGGCGCCAAGGCGACGCTCGGCAACGAGGACGAGCGGATCTCCGTCACCGACTCGGTGGGGGACCTCGCCACGACCGCCACGGCGACCACCACCGGTGTCGTGGAGCAGAGCGGTCTGACCGGGCTCGCCCAGCTCTGAGCCGGTCCGGACCGACCCGGCGCGCACGGGAGCCCGGCGCCCCCTCCCCGCGGAGGGCGCGCCGGGCTCCCGGCCGTGCGGCGCCGGTGCTCAGCCCGGCAGGGCGCCGAGCAGCTGACCGACGACCGGCAGGTCGCGCGGACCGCCGCCGGCGCTCAGCGGACCGGTCAGCGTGCTGGTGCTGACCGGGGCCAGGCCGGTGTCCTCCGGCTGGACGGTCGCGCCGTTGTTCAGCACGTCGGCGGAGGAGTTGGCCCAGGGGTCGACGCGCAGGTCCTTGACCGGCGCGATGCCGTAGCCGAGACCGGTGGTGGTGCCGCCCAGCGCCTGGGCGAGGTCGGTCTTGGCCAGGCTGGCGCCGCCCTCGGCCGGCGCCGCGTGCGCCGTGCCGGCGCCGGCGCCGAGCAGCATCGCGGCGCCCAGGGCGGCGGCCAGGCCGGCCCCGCTCTTCATCGAAACCATGCTCTTCGCAACCATGCTCAGTCACCTTCGGGAGATCGGGTCCCCGGGCGGCCGTACTGCGCCCGGGTATGCCGAACTGCCCCCCGACCGGCTGGACGGGGGGCAGTTCGGCCGGTACGCGTGCCGATCGGGGATCAGCAGTCGTCGGCGGGCTGCGGGTGCGCCTCGACGTTGGCGCAGCTGTTGCCGAACGCCGGGTTCAGGGCGCCGATCACGTTGACGGAGTTGCCGCAGAGGTTCACCGGGATGTGCACCGGGATCTGCAGCTGGTTGCCGGAGAGCACGCCGGGCGAGCCGGCGGCCACGCCCTCGGCACCGGAGCTGGCGGCGGCGGAGCCCGCCGCGCCCAGCACCAGGCCGGCAGCGGCGGCGGAGAGGACGGCGGCCTTCTTCACGTTCTGCATGGGGGTTGATCTCCTCGATCACACACGGGTTGAGCGGGCCGCACCCCGCCCGGGGGCGGGATGCGGCGCGGACTCGGTGGAACTGCCGTCGCCGGTGCGGCGACCGCCGGTTCAGCCGATGTTGGCGCAGTTGTTGCCGAACGCCGGGTTCAGGATGCTGATGACCCCGATGGAGTTGCCGCAGACGTTGACCGGGATGTGCACCGGGATCTGGATCTGGTTGCCGGAGAGCACACCGGGGGAGCCGGCGGCGACGCCCTCGGCACCGGAGCTGGCGAACGCGCCGCCGGCCGCGCCGACGACCAGGCCGGCGGCGGCGAGGGACAGGGCGGCGGCCTTCTTGAGGTTACGCATGTGGTTCTTCCTCCGTTTTCTGCCCGACCGTAAATGGAATGAGTCGGGAGCCGGGCGAAGGGAAATCATCGCCCGCTGGTTTCTGGTATTGCCGTGATTGTCACTCTGGCGGCCCAAGTGGCGCGTGTCGCCCGTGGCTTGGACGATGGGAGGCCGCCGCTGCACCCGCGCGTCGCGGGGAATTCCCGCACGGCCGGGAACAACTCGCGCAGACGCGCGACCAGGAGCGATTCCGGACGGGCTCGGACCGGCGGCGGATCTCCCGGAGTCGATGGGTCGCCCGGTGGGCCGGGCGGCCGTTCCGCGCCGGCTCAGGCGTTCGCGCAGTGGTTGCCGAAGGCCGGGTTGAGCAGGCCGGCGACGTCGACGGAGTTGCCGCACAGGTTCACCGGGACGTGCACCGGGATCTCGAACTGGTTGCCCGAGGCCACCCCGGGCGAGCCGGCCGCGACGCCCTCGGCGGACGCGCCGTGGGCGTGGTGGGCGACGGCGACGCCGGCGCCGGCGGCCAGCAGGGCGGCGGTGGCCGCCGTGCCGAGGGCGCCGTGGGCGAGCTTGCGCATGTGCGGTACTCGATTCGTCTCGTGGGCCTGTGCGGAACGGGTTCCGAGAGGGAGAACGAGGCAGTGGCCGGAGGGAAACGGTCGGGTCCGGTGATCACCCGAATGCCGGGAGGCCCGGGCCTGTTGGGCCAGTCGGGTGACAAAGGGGGCGGTGCAGCAACCGGGCCGGACGGGTGTCGTTCTAGATGTCGCACTCCCCGTGCAGTTCTGTCGATCAGTCAGGAGGCTCCTATGAGCATCAAGAAGACGGCCGCCGTCGGTGCCGCCGTGGTAGGCATCGTGGCGGCCGGTGCCGGCACCGCGATGGCCAGCTCCGGCGCCGAGGGTGTCGCCGCGGGTTCCCCCGGCGTCATCTCCGGCAACCAGGTCCAGGTGCCGGTCCACGTTCCGGTCAACCTCTGCGGCAACACCATCGACATCATCGGTCTGCTGAACCCCTCGTTCGGCAACCACTGCGTCAACGCGGGCTGACCGACGCCCGGTTCGGCCGGCGCGAGCCGCCGTTCCGCGCTTCCCTCCTGGGGCGCGGGGCGGCGGCTCTCCGCGTTCTCCGGCGCCGCCGGCGGACGCGGGCCCGGCCCGGGGGCGTCCCGGCCGGTGCTGTCCGGAGCCTTGTTGCGTTACTTGTCAGTACCTAGAATATGAGACCTGCTCACCTTTCTTTGCTCCGAACCGTCCGGCGTCCCCGGTCGGGCGGTCCCCCACCCCGCAAGGAGTCACGAGTGATCAGGTCACCCCTGTCAGGCACGCGCGGATCCCGGTCGGTCGCGCGCCGCTCCCCCTACGGCGCACTGCTCGCGACGGGCGCCCTCGTCGCCGCCCTCGGTCTGGTCGGCGCCCCCACCGCCCTCGCCGACTCCGGCGCCTCCTCCGCGGCCTCCGCCACCGGCCGCCCGGCCGCGGTCGTCGCCCTCGGCGACAGTGCCATCTCCGGGGAGGGCGCCGGCACCGACACCGGTGACGGCTACTTCCCCGAGACCGACTCGCCCACCAACTACTGCCACCGGCACCCCAAGTCGGAGATCTTCGTCACCGGCATCCCCGACGTCACCCCGATCGACCTGGCCTGCTCCGGCGCCCAGACCGGCGACCTGGTCAGCGACCCCGCACTGGCCGCCATCACCGGCTCCGGCAGCGGGGACTTCGGCGAGCCCAAGCAGGACGTCCAACTCGCCGACGTGGCAGGCCGGTACGACGTCAAGATGGTCGTCGTCACGATCGGCGCCAACGATGACTTCGACTTCAGCGGGATCATGATGCACTGCCTCGCGCAGTACTTCCCCGTCCCCAAGGACCAGGGCTGCCGCGACACCATCGGCAGCGCGGAGATCGCCGAGCGGGCCAGGGCGGTCCAGCCCAAGGTGGTCGCGGCGCTGCGCGACATCCGGCAGACCATGCGCCGGGCCGGCTACGCCGACAACGCCTACCAGCTGGTCTACCAGTCCTACTTCAACCCGATCACCCCGGACATCCGCCGCAACGACTACGTCGGCAAGGTCGCCGACGGCTGCCCGGCGTTCCCCGAGGACCTCGCCTGGGGCCACAACTGGGTGGTGCCGCTCTTCAGCGACACCCTGCGCGCCGCGGCCGAACAGGTGCCCGGTGTCCGGTACCTGGACCAGCGCCGGGTCGCCTTCGGCCACGAGGTCTGCGCCGAGTGGACCAGCTCGCCGTACGAGTACACCAACGGCGATGTGATCAACCTCGCCGAGTGGATCCGCAACGGCTGCGACCAGCAGATCGGCATCCCCGGCCTCTGCATGAACATGGTCCGCCAGTCCTACCACCTGCGGGTGGCCGGCTACCGCGGTGAGGGCGTCTGCCTCGGCCAGTTCTACGCCAGGCCGGACCAGCAGCAGGCCTACTGCACCCTCGACCAGCGGAACACCACCTCCATCCAGCCGCTCACCCCGGGGAAGCCGTTCGGCGACGGGCCGGAGGACGGCGCCTGGTACCAGCTCACCTCCGCCGCCGACGGCAAGGCGCTCGACTTCTCCGGCGGCGGCACCTACGGCGACTCCACCAACGGCCGCGGCGCCCTCACCTACACCCCCACCGGCGGGCTGAACCAGTCCTTCGTCCTGGAGGCCCAGCAGGGCGGCGGCTACGAGCTCGACTTCAGCGGCAACCGGAACATGTGCCTGGACGCCGACGCCGGCTCCACCGCCCCCGGTACCCGGCTCCAGCAGTGGGGCTGCAACGGCGGCGGCAACCAGCACTGGGTCTTCGAGCCGGCCGGCGACGGCCTCTACAAGCTGGCCGACTCCCAGGACCGCACCAAGGTCGCCACCGCCGGCGGCAGCCGCGACGCCAAGGGCAACACCCTGGTCGAGCTCGCCGCCGACACCGGCGCCGCCAACCAGCTCTGGCGGCTCACCAAGCTCGGCATCGTCTACCTGCACGGCTGACCCGCCCCGCCCACCCCGCCGCCGCCCCACCCGGGCGGCGGCGGCCCGCTGCCCGGGGCCGCGCCCGGTCCGGGGCGGGTCCGCGACCGGCCCGGGGCGGCACCGGAAGGTCGGCCGGAGAGGCCCGATCCCGTGCCGTAGGCTCGCTCGGCGGCACGATCGTGGCCGCGCCGACCACGAGCGGGGGCGGGAGTCCAGAGCTGATGAGCACGGCATCGAGTACATCGAGCGCGGAGCCGGCGAGCGCCGAGCCGTCCGGCACCGGCGCCCCCTCGGCCGAGGCCGGGCGGCAGGGCCGCCTCGGCGCCGTCGTGGACCGGTTCGCGCCCGCGCTCGGCGCGTACGCGGTGGTGAAGGCCACCGGCCTGGCCGTGCTCCTGCTGCTGCTCTCGCACACCGGTGACTTCCTCCGGAAGGAGCCGGGCCGCGGCGGGGGCGCCCAGCCCTGGGACGTGCTCGGCACCTGGGACGGCGTCTGGTACCAGCGGATCGCCGAGAACGGCTACCACCCGCAGCTGGTCCCGCTGCACGGCTTCCCGCTCGCCACCTACTACGAGAACTCGGCCGCGTTCTTCCCGCTCTACCCGTGGCTGATGCGCCTGGTCGGCGCCGTCACCGGGCTCGGCCCCTACGGGTCGGGCATCGCGGTCTCGGTGGTGGCCTCGTTCGTCGCGGCGGCCGGCGTCTTCGCCGTCGCCGAGCGGCTCGGCGGGTTCCGGGCCGGGGTGATCGCGGCGGTGATCTGGGGCCTCTTCCCGGGGTCGGGCGTCGAGTGGGCGGTCTACTCGGACTCGTTGTTCGTCGCCATCTCCGCCTGGGCCTGCTACTGCGTGATGACCCACCGCTGGCTCACCGCCGGCCTGCTCGCCTTCGCGGCCGGCCTCAACCGGCCCACCGCGGCCGCGCTGATCGCGGCCGTCTCGATCTCCGCGCTGGTGGCACTGGTCCGGCGCACCGACGGCGTCGCGCGACCGCTGACCGCGATGCTGATCACGCCGTGGGGCCTGGTCTGGTACGTCGGCTGGGTCGGCTACCGGATGGGCGACTGGGGCGGCTACTTCAAGCTGCAGCGGGGTGCCTGGAACCGCTACTTCGACTGGGGCGCCTCCACCTCGCGCACCTTCCTGGACGTGATCACCGGGCACTGGGACTTCTGGCAGTCCAACCCCGCGCCCGACCTGATCGCGGTGGCCCTGCTGATGCTCCTGCCCGCGCTGCTGGTGCTGCTGCTGCGCATCCGGCCGCCGCTGGTCCTGGTGGTCTACACGCTGCTGACCGTCTTCACCGCGCTGAGCAGCAACCAGATCTTCGGCAACATCTCGCGCTACCTGCTGCCCGCCTTCCCGCTCTTCATCGGGCTGGCGGTCGCGCTGCGCCGGGTGAAGGTGCCCACCCTGCTGGGCCTGGGCGCGATGCCGACGCTCGCGGCGGGCTGGTACGCCGGGTACGCGCTGTTCGAGCTCGGCATTCCGTAGACCGGGCCGCGCCCGCCGCCCTGCCTCGCCCGCCGGTACCGTGGGCCGCCGCCCCGCGGGATCGTTGTTCACGGGATCATCTGCCGGCAGACGGCCTTGCTACGCTCGGACGTATGACGACGAGCCCGCCGGTGCGCCGGATCCGAGACCTCTCCGGCCTGCTGGACCACGCCAGCCATGTCCTGGCGACCCGGATGGCGGCCGCCTTCACCGAGCTCGGGGTCACCCCGCGCGCCTACTGCGTGCTGTTCCACGCGCTGGAGACCGAGCGCACCCAGATCCAGCTGGCCGAGCTGTCGGACCTGGACAAGACCACCATGGTCGTCACCGTGGACGAGCTGGAGAAGGCGGGCCTGGCGGAGCGCCGCCCGTCCGCCACCGACCGCCGGGCCCGGATCATCTCGGTCACCGAGGCGGGCGAGCGCGCCGTCGAGGAGGGCACCGCGATCGCCGACCGGGTGCACCGCGAGGTGCTGGAGTCGCTGCCCGAGCCCGAGCGGACGGTCTTCGTCTCGGCGCTGACCCAGCTGGTGGGCGGGCATCTGGCGGAGCCGGTGGAGAGCGACCGGACGGTCCGGCGAGCCCGTCGCTCCCGGAGCTGAGCATCTCGAAAGAGACCTTCCCGAGAAAGATAGTCCTGAACAAAACAATCTGCTAGCGTCATACCCGGTACTCGACGAACCGGGAGACCCGCCATGACCACGCACGCCCCCAGCACGCCCACCCCGGGCGCACCGGCCCGGAGCGCATCCGCCCCGGACGCGCCCGCCCCGACCCGGGCCGGCTCGGCCCGTTCCCGTGCGCTCGCCCTGGCGGTGCTCTGCGCGGGGATGCTGATGATCATCCTGGACGGCTCCATCGTCACGGTGGCGCTGCCGGCCATCCAGGCGGACCTCGGCTTCTCGTCGGCCGACCTGACCTGGACGGTCAACGCCTACCTGATCGCCTTCGCCGGACTGCTGCTGCTGGCCGGCCGGCTCGGCGACCTGATCGGCCGCAAGCGGGTCTTCGTCGCCGGGCTCGCCCTCTTCACCGCCGCCTCGGTGCTCTGCGCGGTGGCCACCGGCCAGGGCATGCTGATCGCGGCCCGCTTCCTCCAGGGCGTCGGCGGGGCGATGGCCTCCGCGGTCAGCCTCGGCATGATCGTCACGCTCTTCCCCGAGCCGGGCGAGCGCGGCCGGGCGATCGGCGCCTTCAGCTTCGTCGGCGCGGCCGGCGCCTCGATCGGCCAGGTCCTCGGCGGCGTCCTCACCCAGGCCCTGAACTGGCACTGGATCTTCCTGATCAACCTGCCGCTCGGCCTCGCCGCCGTGCTGCTCGCGGTGCGGGTGCTCGACACCGACCGCGGCCCGGGCCTGCGGGCCGGCGCCGACACCCTCGGCGCCGTGCTGATCACCGCCGCCCTGATGCTCGGCATCTACACCATCGTCGGTACCGGCGAGCACGGTTGGGCCTCCGCCCGCACCCTCGGCCTGGGCGCGCTCGCCGCCCTGCTGCTGGCCGGCTTCCTGCTGCGCCAGGCCCGCGCCGCCCAGCCGCTGCTGCCGCTGCGGATGCTCCGCTCCCGGACCGTCGCCGGGGCGAACGTGGTGCAGGTCCTCGCGATCTCCGGGATGTTCGGCTTCCAGATCCTGCTCGCGCTCTACCTGCAGAACGTGCTCGGCTACGGCGCGGCCGCGACCGGTCTGGCCATGCTCCCGGCGGCGGTGTCCATCGGAGCCGTGTCGCTCTTCCTCTCCGCCCGGCTGAACGCCCGCTTCGGCGAGCGCAACGTCCTGATGGCCGGACTGGCCCTGCTGGTCGCCGCGCTCGGGCTGCTCGTCCGGCTGCCGGCGGACGCCGACTACGCCGTCCACCTGCTGCCGACCATGCTGCTGATCGGCGGTGGCGGGCTGGTGCTCTCCGGCCTGACCGCGCTGGGCATGTCGGGCGCCGGCGCGGCGGACGCGGGCACCGCCTCCGGCCTCTTCAACACCACCCAGCAGGTCGGCGCGGCCCTCGGCGTCGCCGTCCTCACCACCCTCGCCGCCGCCCGGACCGGAACCCTGAGCGGTGCCGGACACTCCGCGGCCGAGGCGCTGACCGGCGGGTTCCGCCTGGCCTTCGCGGTCGCGGCCGGGCTGCTGGCGCTGGCCCTGCTGGTCACGGCCGTCGTCCTGAAGCCCGCCGGGGCCGCGAGCTCCGCCGAACGGCCCGCGGCGGCGGTGCTCTGACCCGCCGAACCGGACGGGCCACCGGGGCATCCGCCCCGGTGGCCCGCAGGGCTGTCGCGGCGTGGACGGGGCCGGCTGTCAAGGATTCGGAAGGGATTCCGGGGCAATTCTCATGTCGCCCGTCGGGACATGTCGGCTATGCCGGTCTTCGTGGGTTCGCGGAACGGTGCTAAGTGGCCGGAGATCTTCCGGATATGGGCATTAGGTGTGATCATCGCCAAATTCAGGACGGAATCCGTGGCGAGGGGAAAAGGCACCCGGCCGTCCTCCCGCTCCGGAGCGCGGCGCGGCGGCGGGGGAGCCGCAGGGAGCGCGGAGGAGCGCGGGAGCGCACGAAAGGGCACCGCGAGCCGTGCGACGGGGCAGTACGCGAGGGCAGCGTGAGGGCGGTGCGGGGGCAGCACGAGACGACCGGCGGCGAGGAACGGCGACGGCGGAGGAGGCGGGGTGCTGCGCGGGTGGCGGCCGGCGGGGTCGGCACGGGGGCCACCGAGGGGGCGCGGTGCGCGAGTGCTGAGCCGGGTTCTCCGGCCGCCGGCACATCGCGTCGCGACGTTCGAGCGGGGTCCGTACTCCACCGGTGGGTCGGATCGTGACCGACGGCGACCGGAAGGCGGACCGGTCGGCTCAGGCGGGGCGTTCGGCCTGGGCCAGCGTGACGGCGAGGGAGCGCCAGACCTCGGAGGCGAGGTCGATGTTGGCCGCTTCCTGGGCCTGTTGGGCGAGTTGTTCGAGTGCCCGGATGGCGGCGTCGCGCTCACCGTTCAGGATGCGCAGCTGGTTGCGCAGCATGAGGTGCCGGACGCGGTCCCGAAAGGACAGGTGCTCGGGGTGGTCGCCCAGCCGTTCGCAGAGCTCCCGGGCGGCCGGGTGGTCGTCCTGGTGGAAGGCCAGGTGGGCCCGGAGGGTGAGGAACTCCTGCTGGTGGACCGGCAGGTTCAGCAGCTCGACGGCCGGGGCGGCCTCGCGGAGCCGGCGTTCGGCCTGGTCGGTGCGGCGCGGGTCCATCCGCAGGTAGAGCGAGGCGGCGGCGAGTCTCAGCCGCATCCAGAGCACGAGTTCCTCGTTGCCGGCGCCCAGCAGGTCCATGGCCTGTTCCAGCAGGGCGGCGGCCTCGGCGTGCCGGCCCTGGCGGATCCGGATGCTGCCGGCCGTCCAGAACGTCTCGGCGCGCAGGGTGACCGGGAGTTCGTCGACGAGCCGGAGCACCTGGTCGGTGTGGTCCAGGGCCTCGACCAGCCGGCCGGTCTCGGCCTCGACGGAGATCAGGACGAGCAGGGTGCGGGTCAGGTCGCTGCGGGAGAGCTGGTGCTCGGTGGCGAGTGCGTAGGCCTCGGTGGCCATCCGGTGGGCGGCGGGGACGTCGCCGGTGGTCCTCTGACATCGGGCGAGCTGGACCCTGGCTCTGACCTGCAGATGCGGGTGTTCGATCTGGTCGCTCAGCTCGGTGAGCGACTGCAGGGTGCGCTGCTGGTCCTGGCGGGCGCCGCTCTTGCGCTGGTTCTCGGCCAGCATCCAGAGGGACTGCCAGCGCAGCGCGGGGTGGGTCGGGACGCCCTGCTGCACGGTGTCCAGCAGCATCCGGGTGGCGTCCTCGGCGTCGCTCCCGGAGACCACCATGGCGAGCGTCTCGGCGGTGCGGTCGGTCGGTTCGGCCTGGAACGACGAGAGCGGCAGGTCCAGCTTGTCGCAGAGGTAGGCCACCGCGCGGTCGGTCGGCGGGCGGCTGCCCGACTCCAGACGGGAGAGGTAGGCGGCGGACATGCCGGGCCCTGTCAGCTGGGCCTGCGAGATGCCTCGGTTCTGCCGGATCGTCCGTAGCCGGATGCCGAAGTAGGGCTGTGGCAGGGTTTGGAGGGACGTCTGGAGCATGGCGACGACACTGCCACAGCGCCACCGTCATTTGTCAAGCCCGCACCGGGGCCCCGGCAATTCTGTCAACCGGGGCCCGCGCGCAGTGGAATCAGGGCTGGTCGGAGCGGCTCACGGCCACTCGATGTCGCCCTCCTTGCCGTCCGGTACGACGATCGTGATGTCCTTTCCGGCCGTGGCGGCGGAGCCCGAGTGGGCTGTCAGGGCATGGATGCTCTGGGCGGCGCCGAATGCGAGGACCACCGCCAGTCCGGTGAGCGCGAGCGTGCGGCGGAGTGTGTTCATCGTGCTTTCCCTAGGGTTGTTCAGCAGTGAATCCTGGCGGCGGTACGGGCCGGCTTCCCCCCGATCACTCCGCAGCGGCAACGTAGCCCACCTGGGGTTCTTTGACAAGCATCTGCCAAAGAGATTGACAAACTTGGCAAGCGATCGAAGGGTGCTGTCTTATGAGGCTGTAGCGGAGAAGGGGGTGGTGGCAGTGACGGGGGCTGTCACGTCCGAGGTCAACAGCGTGCCGATCGCGGAGTTGAGGCCGGCCGACTCGCCGCGGCTCGCGGGCGAGGACAGCGGACATGTCGAGACGCTTGCCCAGAGCGGGACGGCCTTCGACCCGATCCTGGTGCACCGGGCCACCCGGCGGGTGGTCGACGGCATGCACCGGTTGCGCGCCGCCGCCATGCGCGGCGAGCGCCAGATCAGGGTGCGGTACGTGGACGGGCCGGAGGAGGAGATCTTCATCCGCTCGGTGGAGGCCAACGTGGCGCACGGCCTCCCGCTGACCCTGGGGGACCGCCGGGCGGCGGCCACCCGGATCCTCGCCTCCCACCCGGGCTGGTCGGACCGGGCGATCGCCCGCACCACCGGGCTGTCGCCGAAGACCGTGGGGGCGATCCGGCGCCGGTCGAGCGAGGAAAATCCTCAGTCGAGCGCCCGGGTCGGCCAGGACGGGCGGATCCGTCCGGTGGATCCGGTCGAGGGGCGCCGGGCCGCGGTCGCGCTGCTGACCGAGCGGCCCGAGGCGACCCTGCGGGAGATCTCGCAGGCCGTCGGCATCTCGTCCAGCACCGCGCACGAGGTGCGCCGGCTGCTGCGGCAGGGCGAGGACCCGCTCCGGCTGGCCGGCCGGGTCCCGCGGCAGGACCGCCGCGCCCTCCCGGCCCGGACCGCCCAGCGGTCCCGGACCCCGGAGCCGGCCGACCGGTCGGGCATCCTGGAGCGGCTCGCCAAGGACCCGTCGCTGCGGTTCACCGAATCCGGCCGGCTGCTGCTGCGCTGGCTGGGCACCCACGACTTCGACGCGCGGACCGGTCAGGAGCTGATCGCCGCCGTGCCGCCGCACTGCGCCGCCGCCGTGGCCGACCTGGCGAGCAGCTTCGCGCGCGAGTGGAGCCGTTTCGCCGAGGAGCTCGCCCAGCGCGCCGACGTCCCGGACGATGGCCGACCCAAGGCTTCTTGACGCTCGATCAGGGGCGTTGCGAGGATCGACGCGCTGCTGCCGTGAGTGCGACGAGAGCCACCGGCGCGGTGGCTCTCCGCGCGTCCGTCCCGCCTTCTCCCGTGCCCGGCGCCCGCAGCGCGCCGGCACCGCCGGCCCCGGATCCCGGGCCGGCGCCCTGGCCGGCCGGACCGCGACCATCCCTGCTTCCGAACACCAAAGGAGACGGCCGTGGCGCCAGCCACCGAGTCCACTGTCGACATCGCCATCGTCGGAGCCGGCCCCGCGGGCCTGTACGGCGCCTACTACGCCGGCTTCCGCGGCCTGACCAGCGCGGTCATCGACGCGCTGGAGCAGCCGGGCGGCCAGGTCGCCGCGCTGTACCCCGAGAAGCGGCTGTACGACGTGGCCGGCCATGTCGCGGTCAAGGGGCGGGAGTTGGTCGACAACCTGCTGGAGCAGGCGGCCACCTTCGACCCCCGCTACCTGCTCGGGCAGACCGCCACCACCCTCACGCCGAACGGCACCGGGTGGGAGATCACCACCGACGCGGGCAGCCGGGTCCTCGCCGGGGCGGTGGTGATCTCGGCCGGCATCGGCCGCGTGGTGCCCCGCACCCTGCCGTGCTCGCTGCCCTTCGAGGGCCGGGGCGTCGCCTACCACGTGCCCCGGCTGGAGGAGCACCGCGACCGTGACGTGGTGATCGTCGGCGGCGGCGACAGCGCGGTGGACTGGGCGCTGGCACTGGCCCCGATCGCCCGGTCGGTCACCGTCGTCCACCGGCGCGGCAGCTTCCGGGCCCACGAGCACAGCGTGAAGCAGCTGTACGCCGCCCCGGTCCGGGTCGTCACCGACGCCCAGGTCACCGCCTGCCACGGCGCGGACCGGCTGGAGGGCGTCACCGTCCGGGGGGCCGAGGGCGAACTGGAGCTGCCCGCCCAGGCGCTGGTCGCCGCGCTCGGCTTCTCCTCCCAGCTGGGCCCGATCGCCGACTGGGGCCTGAAGCTGGAGAACCGCCAGATCCTGGTCGACCCGGCGATGCGGACCAGCCTGCCGCAGGTCTACGCGGTCGGTGACGGCTGCACCTACGAGGGCCGGGTCCCGCTGATCTCGGTCGGGTTCGGCGAGGCCGCCACCGCCGTGAACCACGCGGCCGTGGCGCTGCGCCCCGGCGCCCAGCTGGCCCCGGAGCACTCCTCCGACTTCCCGCAGTCCGGTCCGGCCTGAGCCGACGACCGCCCCGACGCGCCCCGGCGCGTGCCGCCACACCGATGAGAGGAAGCCAATGATGACGACACCTCAGATTGATTCGGGCCAGTTCAGCGACGTGATCCCCGGAGTGGTCGACGGGACGGTCACGGCCACGCTCGACGCGGAGGGCAACGTCTCCCTCCACGTCCTGGTCGGCCGGCACGGCCGGAACTCCGAGCGGTGCGACCGCATCGAGTTCATCCTCACCGAGGAGAACGCCCGGCAGCTGGGCGAGATGCTGACCAACGCCACCGCCGCCCGGACCGGTCCGGTGCCCTGCTCGGTGGGCGTCCGGCTGAACTCCCCCTTCAGCGGGACCGAAGCGGACCTCGCCTCCGCCGGTCCGTCGGCGCGTTGAGCTACGCGCTGACGGCCTCCCAGGTCGTGCGGATGCTCGGCGAGTGGAGAGCGGCCGGCCCGGCCTACGCGGACCTCGCGGAGGCCTTCCAGGTGCTGATCTCCGACGGCCGGCTGCCGGCCGGGGCCCGGCTCCCGGCCGAGCGGACCTTCGCCGTCCAGTGCGGGCTCAGCCGCAACACCGTCACCGCCGCCTACCGGATCCTGCGTGAGCGGGGCTTCCTGGCGAGCGACCGCGGGGCGGGCTCGTTCGTCCGGCTGCCGGAGCCCGGCCGGCGGACGCGGGCCCCGTACTCGCTGGCGGCCCGCAGCGCCGGGTCGATCGACCTGGCGGTGGCCTCGCTGCCCGCGCCGGAGGCCGTCCTCGGCACCGCGACCCGGCTGGCCGCCGGTGACCTCGGCCGCTACTCCCACCTGCTCGGCTACGACGTGGCGGGGGTGGCCGACCTGCGCCGGACGATCGCCGAGGACTTCACCCGCCGGGGTGCGCCGACCGACCCCGGCCAGATCCTGGTGACGGCCGGCGCCGACCACGCGCTCGGCCTGCTCATCCGCCTGCTGTCGCGCCCGGGCGAGGCGGTGATGACCGACAGCCCGACGTACCCCAACGTGCTCGACCTGACCAGGGCGCTGGGCCGCCGGCTGCTGACCGTGGGCCTCGGCGCCGACGGCTGGAACACCGACGTCTGGAAGTCCGCGCTGCGCCAGGAGGCGCCGCGGCTGGCCTACCTGATGCCGGACTTCCACAACCCGACCGGCCTGGTGATGCCGGACTCCGCGCGGTCCGCGATCGTCGACGCCTCGCGCCGCTCCGGGACGTACCTGGTGGTGGACGAGGCGCTGCGCGAACTCGCGCTCGACGGCGGCGAGCTTCCGCCGCCGATGGCCGCCTGGTCGACGCCCGATCACGTCATCACCATCGGCACCATGAGCAAGACCTGCTGGGCCGGCCTGCGGGTCGGCTGGATCCGCGCCTCCAAGTCGGTGATCGCCCGGCTGATCGGGCTGCGCAACCTCGTCGACACCGGCAACTCGCTGCTCACCCAGCTCATCGCGCTGCGGGTGCTGGAGGCCGGCGCCGGCCTGCTGCGGGAGCGGCGGGAGCTGCTGCTGGAGCGCCGCCGGGTGCTGGTCGACCTGCTGGCGCGGGACTTCCCCGACTGGCGGTTCACGCTGCCGCACGGCGGGCTCTCGCTCTGGGTGGACCTCGGCGCCAGGCTGGGCTCGCCGCTGGCGCAGGCGGCGGGCCGGCGCGGGCTGGAGATCCTCTCCGGCGGCCGGTTCGGCGTGGACGGCACGCTGGAGAGCCATATCCGGATCCCCTTCGTCGCCGACGAGCGGACGCTGGTCGCGGGCTGCGAGCGCCTCGCGGAGGCCTGGCGGGAGGTCCAGCTGACCGGCCGGGGGAGCCGGCGGACGCAGGCGGCGGCCTGATGCCGGCGGGCCGGCGTCACGGGGCCAGCGCCAGCGGCGCCCCGCCCGCCGGCGCGGGTGCGACCGGCAGTTCGCGCATCCGCCGCAGCGGCGAGAGGAGGACCGGCAGGACGGCGAAGAGCTCGCCGATCACGCCCACCCACATCGCCTGGCGGACGCCGATGCTCTGTCCCAGCACCCCGCCGATCAGCGCGCCCAGCGGCATCGCCCCCCAGACCAGGAAGCGCACCGTCGCGGTCATCCGGCCCAGCAGCGGCTTCGGGCAGAGCTGCTGGCGGAACGCCACCCCGGTGATCTTGAAGGTCATGAAGACCACCCAGCCCAGCGCCTGGAGCGCCAGCGCGACCGCGAACCGCCAGTCGGCCTGGTACATCGGCAGCGCCAGCAGCCAGAGCACGGCGCTGGTGATCATCGCCGCGCACATCGCCGGCCCCTGGCCGAACCTGGTCACGATCCGCACCGTGACCAGGCTCCCGATCAGGCCGCCGACGGCCTCCGCGGTGAACACCAGACCGCACAGGAACGGCGACAGGTGGAGCTCGCCGGCCAGCAGCACCAGCAGCATCGAGGCGCCGATGGTGCCGCACATGTTGGAGATCGCCGCGGTCAGCGTGATCGAGCGCAGCAGCCGGTCGCCGAAGACGAACCGCAGCCCCTCGCCGATCTCGGCCCGCAGGCTGGCGTCCGGGTGGATCTCGGGCCGCTCCTCGGGCCGCTTGATCCGGCCCACGAAGAGCGCCGAGAGGACGAAGCTCACCGCGTCGACCACGATCGCGACCGGTGCGGTCAGCGCGCCGACCAGCACCCCGCCCGCGCCCGGCCCGCCGACCTGGATGGTGCTGCGGCTGGCCTCGATCTTGACGTTGGCCTCCACCAGCTGGTCGTCCTCCACCAGGTGCGGCAGGTAGCTGCCGTGCGCCGCGTCGAAGAACGCGGTGCAGACCGACATCCCGAAGGCCACCCCGTACAGCTGGAGGAGCGTCAGGCAGTCCAGCCAGGAGGCGATCGGGACGGAGGCGAGCAGGGCGGCCCGGCCGAGGTCGCCGACGACCATCACCCGGCGCCGGCGCACCCGGTCCACCCAGGCGCCGGCCGGCAGGCCGATGAGCAGGAAGGCCAGGTACTCGAAGGTCACCAGCAGACCGGCCTGGAAGGGCGTGGCCTTCAGCGTGCCGATCGCGACGAGTGGCAGGGCGATGAGCGTGACGGCGGTGCCCGCCTGGCTCACCGAGTCGGCCGCCCAGAACCGACGGAAGTCGGTATGGCGGAGGAGACTGGTGCGAGGCGGCGTCATGGCGGCCAACACCACCACCCTGGAGCCGGAACGGCCATTGTTTTAGTCTGGGCGAAAACCTCGCAGGGGCGGGCGGAGGACGAGGCCATGGGTGAACTGCGGTTCGGCGTGCACGACATCGTCAACATCAGGTTCGCGATCTCGCCGCTCTGGGAGACGGTCGCCAGCCTCCGGGCGGTCGCCGACCCGGGCCGGCACGTGGTCCATCTGCCGTGGATCAGAAGGGCGCTGGCGCTGCGGCAGGACCGCTCGCTGGTCGTCCGCACGGCGGCGCTCTCCGCCCTGCTGCCGAGGCGCGACCACGGGCCGGCCTTCCTGACCCCGTCGCCGCGCTGCCCGCTGGCCGAGATCGAGGAGGAGCTGGCGATCATGCTGGCCACCCCCGCGGAGGAGGTCCGGGCCGGCCTCGACCCGGCCTGCCCGGGCCGGACCACCCCGCCGTTCGAGCGGCTGCTGGCCGAGGACCCGGAGCGGGCCCTGCCCGAGCTGGCCGAGGCCGTGCACGCCTGGTGGCTGGCGGCGGTGAAGCCGCACTGGCCGCGGATCCGCGCCGTCCTGGAGGCGGACATCGCCCACCGCACCCGCCAGCTCGCCGAGGACGGCATCCAGCAGGTGCTGGGCGGCCTCCACCCGAGCCTGCACTGGGTCGGCGACCGCCTGGTCTCGCCGGACCTCCCGGCCGCCGGGCTCGACCTCGGCGGCGCGGGCATCACCCTCACCCCCAGCGCCTTCGCGGGCCGCTGCCACCTGCTGACCGCCCGTCGGGCCACCCCGCCCGGCGCGGTCTACCCCTCCCGGGCGCTCGGGGTGCTCTGGGAGCGCCGGGAGAGCGCCGGCGACGGTCTGGCCCGGCTGCTCGGCCGCAGCCGGGCCCAGCTGCTGGCCTGCACCGCCTCGCCGGCCACCACCACCCAGCTGGCCGCCCGCACCGGGCTCAGCCTGGGGGCGGTCTCCCAGCACCTCGCGGTGCTGCGCGACGCCGGACTGGTCACCAGCCACCGGTACCGGCGCGAGGTGAATTACACGGTCAGTGACCTGGGGACGGCCCTCTTGCAGCAGGCGTAGTTCCGGGCGGTATCGCGTTGACAGACCGACCGGCCGCGCAGCATGCTCCTCTGGTGTCCCAATCGAGCCCGGCGCCCAAAAAGAGCCTGATTTCCCACCACGATTTCCGGCAACTCTGGGCCGGCCAGTCCATCAGCCAGATCGGCTCGGCGGTCACGCTGCTGGCCCTGCCGTATCTGGCGATCAAAGAGCTGGACGCCACGCCTTTTCAGGTGACACTGCTCACGATGTTCCAGTACCTCGCATTCCTGCTGCTCGGCCTTCCGGCCGGCGCCTGGGTCGACCGAATGCGGCACCGCCGGGTGATGATCGTGGGCGATGTGGGCCGCGCGATTCTGCTCGGCTCCATTCCGGTCGCCCACGCCTTCGACGCGCTCACGCTGACGCAGCTCTACGCCGTCACGTTCGGCACCTCGGTGCTCACCCTGTTCTTCGACGTGGCCTACCAGAGCGTGCTGCCGTCGCTGGTGGCCGACGAGCAGCTGGTCGAGGGGAACGCCAAGCTCGAAGCGACCCGCAAGGTGGCCGAGGTCGGCGGGCCCGGGCTGGCCGGCGCGGTCATCAACGTGCTCAGCGCGCCGCTGGCCATCGCGATCAACTCGGTCAGCTTCCTGGGCTCCGCGTTCTTCCTGACCAGGATCCGCCGGCCCGAGCGGCGCGCCGAGCCCCGCCCGGACAGCAACCTGCGCAAGGAGATGGGCGAGGGCCTGCGCTTCGTGCTCGGCCACCCGATCCTGCGGCCGATCGCCGCCACCGCGACGATCTCCAACCTGTGGGGCACCATCGGCATCTCCCTGCTGGTCGTCCTGCTGGCGGACACCCTGCACCTGTCGGCGCTGCTGGTCGGCCTGGTGTTCAGCGCCGCGGCGGCGGGCGGCATCGCCGGCGCGGTCCTGGCGGAGCGGGTGGTCGCCCGGCTGGGCCAGGGGCCGGCCATCTGGATCTGCATGGTGGCCAGCACGGTCTGCTGGTTCCTCGCCCTCCCGCTGTACCAGGACGACTGGCGGCTCGCCCTCGGCATCGTGCTGCACGGCCTGGGCTGGATCCCGTTCATCATCTACAACGTCACCCAGGTCAGCTTCCGGCAGCGGGTGACGCCCAAGCACCTGATGGCCCGGATGAACGCCACGATCCGCTTCATGGTCTGGGGCGTGGTGCCGATCGGCGCCCTGCTGGCCGGTGTGCTGGCCGAGAAGTACGGAGTCCGGGCGGCGATGTGGGTGGGCGTGGTCGGCGAGCTCTTCGCCGTCCTGCCGGTGGTGGTCTCGCCGCTGCGCTCGATGCGGGAGCTCCCGACGGCGCCTGAGGACGAGCCCGCGGCGGCCCCCGCCACCGTCTGACCTCCGCTTTCCCCGCATTCCCCGGCCGGATGATCTCCGGCCGGGCCGCGGCGACCCCGTGCCATTCGCGCACGGTTTCTCCGGACGCCGCCCGATTTCTCCCGCGGGTGGTTTCTCCGGACCCCGGTATTTCCCGGCCGGTGGCCGGCTCGATCCGTCGAGCCGACCACCGGCCTTTTCGCGTCCTGGCACCCGGCGGGGCCATGGTGCCAAGCATGGTGAATTGGCACTGTCCGACCACCGCGCCGGTTGCTAGCGTCCTTATCGACGGGGAATGCGCCATTGAGCCGCACATTCGGAGCAGTATGTGGCGTCTCCCTGGCATGGCAGCGCATTGGTACTAGGAGGAAAACAAGTGGCAGCGGAAACCCTGGACCGCGAGAAGCTCGAAAACCTCGCGGCCGAGCTGATCGAGAAGCAGTTCCAGCGCGTCCCCAAGATGCGCGAGCTGCACGCCGGCGAGTGGACGGACCGGGACTTCTACATCCGTCACATCACCGAGACCGTGCTTCGCATCCGGCTGAACAACGAGGTCGACACCTACGCCCTCTTCAAGGTCGGTTCGAAGGACGACACCCTCGCCGCCCACCTCGCCAAGTACCTGGCGGAGGAGTTCGGCCACGAGAGCATGTTCACCCGTGACCTCTTCAAGTTCGGCCTCACCCAGGAGGACATCGACGCCACCGATGTCTTCCCGTCGACCAAGAAGCTGATGGGTTACCTGCGTCTTGAGGCCGACTCGCGCGGCCCGGCGCCCACGACGGTCTGGGACTGGCTGGTCGAGTGGTACTCCGACCGCTACAACCCGATCATCACGAACAAGGCCGCCGAGGACTTCGGCCGCGAGTTCGTCGCGGGCACCGCGACCCACATCGAGTTCGACGAGTCGCACGACCACGACGAGCTGATGTTCCGTACGGTCGCCCGCGCGGTCGAGGTGTTCGGCACCCCGAAGCAGGCGTACCAGGACCTCACGACCTTCGTGGAGCTCATCGGCGACTACTTCGCCGAGCTCTACGAGCTGACCGTGGGCAGCAAGCAGCCCGCCGGGGTCTGAGTGAGAACGGCACGGGCGCGGCCTCCCGCCGCGCCCGTGCCGGCCGCCCCTGATCATGTCGCGCACCCGTCCGTGAGGGTTGAACACTGATGTCTGAACAACTGCCCGCCTCGCGCGGGCGCGTCCTGATCGTCGAGCCGAGTTCGTCAGGGGTCGCCCTGCTCGCGGAGGCGCACGCGCTCGGTTTCGAGACCGTCGTGGCGTCGGCGGACGTCGACGACCGGCGCCTCCCGGACGCGGCCCGCACCCACGTCGACCGCCTGGTCGTGGTGGACACCAACGACGAGCAGGCGCTGGCCGAGGTCGCCGCCGCGCTCCACGCCGAGCGCCCGCTGGCGGGCATCGTGCCGGGCTTCGAGTTCTACGTGGACACCGTGGCGCGGCTGGCGCCGGCCCTGGGCCTGCCCGGTCTGCGGGCCGACACCGCGCGCGGGCTGCGCAACAAGGCCACCATGCGCCGCCTGGTCGAGGCGGCCGGGCTGCGGGTGCCCCGGCACGCCGAGGCCACCGACGAGCGGGAGCTCCTCGCCGCCGCGGCCCACGTCGGCTACCCGGCGGTCCTCAAGCCCACCGAGTCCGCGGGCAGCATCCACGTCAGCCGCGTCGACTCGCCCGAGCAGCTCCTCGCCGCCTTCCGCAGCCTGCGCGCCGACCACCGCACCGACCTCGGCCGGGTGCTGGACGGCCCGGTGCTGCTGGAGGAGTACCTGGACGGACCCGAGGTCAGCGTCGAGGGGTACGTCGAGAACGGCCGCGCCGTCGTCCTGGCGGTCACCACCAAGATGCTCGGCCCGGAGCCCTACTTCGTGGAGCTCGGCCAGATCATGCCGCACCCGGCGGCCCCGGAGGCCCGGGCGGCCATCGACGCGTACGTCGCCGGCGTCTGCGAGGCGCTCGGCGTCACCCGGGGACCGTTCCACTGCGAGCTGCGGCTGCCGGCGGGGGAGCCGGTCCTGATCGAGCTCGGCGCCCGGCTGGCCGGCCACCGCATCCCGAACCTGGTGGAGGCCGTCACCGGGATCTCCCAGGTGCGGATCATGCTCGCCGGCTACACCGGTCTGACCGCCGAGGAGGTGGGCGCCGAGTCGGCGCCGACCGCCAAGTACGTGGGCATCGCCTGCTTCACCGCCCACGGGCTGACGCAGTATCAGCACATCGAGGGGCTGGACGAGTTGCGCGACCACCCGGACACCCTGGAGGTGAAGCTCTACGTCCGGCCGGGGGAGCCGATCCTGCCGGCCGAGGACTTCCGCTGCTTCCTCGGCCACGTGGTCTACAAGGCCGAGTCGTACGAGGACGCCGCGACGCGCTGGCACGCCGTCCGGGACGAGGTGCGCTTTGTCTAGTCGAGAGATCCCCCAGTACCTGGTCGTCAACCGGTTCGACGACGAGTTCGGCGAGTACCACCGGTTCGTCGAGCCGGGCAGCTGCCGGCTGGCGTACATCACGCTGCCGTGCGGCCTGCCGATCCTGGACGAGGAGAGCGCCCTCGACCTCGTCGTGGTCGACGACCTGGAGATCGGGACGCTGCTGCCGATCGCCCGCCGCCTCGCCGAGCTGCACGGCGGCTTCGACGCGATCGTGGGCCCCTCGGAGTACGACGTGCTCTCCACCGCGCAGCTGCGGGAGGAGCTCGGAGTCCCGGGCTGGCGGCCGGAGTTCGTGACGGCCTTCCGCGACAAGGCCCGGATGAAGGACCTCGTCGGCGGCGCGGGCCTGCGGGTGCCGCGGTTCCGCCGGCTGGACGCGGGCAGCACCGCCGCCGGGATCGCCGCCGAGGTCGGGCTGCCGCTGATCCTCAAGCCCCGGGCCGGCTGGTCGGCGCGCGGTGTGGTGCTGGTCCGCGACGAGGCCGAGCTGGCCGCGCTGCTGGTCGAACAGGGCGCGGAGCTCGAAGGCTTCGAGTGCGAGGAGTACGTCGAGGGCGCGATCCTGCACGTGGACGGGATCCGCCGGGACGGCAAGTTCCACTTCGTCAGCGCGTCGGAGTACATCAACACCTGCCTGGACTTCCTGACCGGCACGCCGCTCGGGTCGGTCCTGCTCGACCCCGGCGCCCGGCTGGACCGGGTCACCGAGTTCACCGGCGGCTGCCTGGACGCGCTGGACCTCGTCGACGGCCCCTTCCACCTGGAGCTCTTCGACACGCCCGGCGGCGAGCTGGTCTTCCTGGAGGTCGGTCTGCGCCCGGGCGGCGCGGAGGTGCCCTTCGTGCACCGCGACCTGTTCGGCATCGACCTGTTCGCCGAGGCGTTCCGGGCCACCATCGGCCTGCCGCCCGCGGTGCCCGCCGAGGCGCTGCCCGACGGGGTGGCCGGCGGCTGGGTCAGCATCCCCGAACCGCGGCCGTACCCCAGCACGGTGGTGTCCCGCAGCTCCCTGCTGGACACCGTCGACGAGGTGTACGCGGAGGTCGTCCCCGACGTCGGCACCGTCTTCGACGGCAGCGGCGGGTACGAGCACATCGGCGGCCGGTTCCGGCTGCGCGGCACCGACCACGCCGCCGTGCGGCGCGCGGCGCTCGCCGTGATGGACCGCTACCGGCTGGTGGTCGAGCACGAGGGGCCGGACGCCCGATGACCTCTGCTCTCACCAGTCCGGTCGGGATCCTGATCGCCCGGGGCGGGCCGGACATCGACGAGGTGAAGATCCGCCGGGCCGGCGCCGCGCACCTGGCGGCGGTCCGCGAGCTGACCGGGGCGACGGGCGCCGCCCTGCCGGTCCGGCCGGAGGCGTTCCACGCCGAGCGGATCGAGGAGTTCTGCCTGATCGAGCAGCTCGGCACGGTGATCGCCTGCGTCGGCGTCCACCGCACCGACGAGGGCGCCGAGCTGTACGACCTGGCGGTGGCGCCGGACCGGCGGGGCATCGGCCTCGGCCGGCTCCTGGTCGCCGCCGTGCTGCTGATGCTCAGCGGCGAGCCGGTGGCGGAGGTCCGGGTGGAGCCGGGGGAGGCCCGGGAGTGGTTCACCGGGCTCGGCTTCACCGAGCTGTCGCCGACGGTGCTGCGCCGGGACACCGCCGGCGGCTACGACGCGCTGGAGACCCTGGGCCGGATCGCCGACCTCCAGATCGAGTTCCAGCGCTCGGGCCGGACGCTGCGCTGGGAGCCGTCCTCCACCGCGCTGCTGATGTTCGCGCAGCGCGGCGGGCTGAAGCCCGAGTCGCTCTGCTGGGCCGGGGTCTGCGGGACGTGCGCCGTCCGGATCAAGCGCGGCACCGTCAGCTACAACACCGACCCGGGCGTCGACCCCGAGGACGACGAGGTGCTGCTCTGCATCACCCGGCCGGTCACCGACCTGGTGCTCGACCTCTGAGCGGACCGTGGCCGGCACGGGGGCCGGTACGGGGGTGGCCGCGGACAGGGGCGCCGGCACCGGGGGTGCCGGCGCCCGTGGGCGGCCGTGCGGGACGCGAGTACGGAAGCGAGTACGGAGAACGTGATGACGGAGAACAGACGATGACCAACCGCGTGACCGAGGCGTACAACGCCGCCTGCAAGATCCCGGGCAACGGCCTGGTCGACGTCATGCGGACGCTGGCGGCGAACCCGGCGATCCCGACCTGGAAGCGCCCCTACCCGCCGCGGCCCAACTTCGTCGAGGAGCGCGAGATCCGCGCGTTCGCCGACGACCTGATGGCCCTGCTGGGCATGCTCACCACGCTGCCCGACCGGCTCTTCGACGGCGACCTGGACCGCTTCCTCGACGCCGTCGGCGTGCACGGCGCCCGCGCCGAGCTGATGCGCCGCCACGCGCACCAGACCCCGGTGGTCTTCGGCCGCGCCGACGTCTACCACGACGGCGACGCGTTCAAGCTGCTGGAGTTCGGCATCGGCAGCGACCTCGGCGGCTGGGACTGGGCCGGCGAGGTGCCGCGCGGCCTGCTGGAGATCGACGCCTTCGCGGCCTTCGCGAAGGAGCACGGCCTCGGTTACGTGCACACCGGCCGCGAGACGGTGCGCACCATCAAGGAGGCCGCCAAGGCCGTCGCGGGCGACCGCGAGCCGGTCGTCGCGATCATCGAGGGCCCGGGCGGCCTGGACACCTTCGGCGCGGCCACCTGGTACAACGTGCACCGCGTGATGCGCGGCCTCGGCCTGGACCTCCACCTCGGCGAGCTCGACGACCTCCAGGTGAAGGACGGCCGGCTGGTGCTGGACGGCCACGTCATCGACGTGGTGTGGCGCGCCTTCGACACCGACCAGCTGCTGGAGGACCCGGCGTTCGTCGAGCTGGCGGAGCCGGTCTTCCGGGCCCACGAGGCGGGCACGGTGCTGCTCTGGCACACCCTGCAGAGCAACCTCTTCGGCGAGAAGGGCTGCATGGCGCTGCTCTCCGACCCGCACTACGCGAGCGGCTTCACGGCCGCCGAGCGGCAGGTCATCGACCGCGCGCTGCCGTGGACGAGGTCCCTCCAGCGCGCCGAGGACCTGCTGGTCCCCGGCCGGCTGGACGACCTGATGGCCCGCCGCGACACCCTGATCCTCAAGCCCAACAACCTCTTCGGCGGGCACGGCGTCGTCGCCGGCTGGGAGACGGCCGAGGACGCCTGGCGCACGGCCCTCACCGAGGGCGCGGCCGCGGGCTGCGTGGTGCAGGAGCGGGTCGTCCCGCGCACCGAGTCCATGGTCGACCCGGCCACCGGCGAGGAGCGGCCCTGGCAGACCCTCTGGGGCGTCTTCTACCAGCCGGACGGCTACGCCGGTGCCCAGGCCCGGGTCGTCCCGGCCGGTTCCACCGAGGTCATCGGGCACCGCTCCATCGACCAGGTCCACACCGGCTCGGTGCTGACGTACTGAGCCGTCCGCGCCGAACCGCCGTACAGAATCAGGATGGGTGAAGTGAGAACGTCGGAAGACCACGGAATGTCACACGTCATCGTGATGAACCGTTGGAAGGACACCTACGCCGACTACGCGGCCTACCTCGACCACACGCGGTGTGCCGTCACGTACATCACCAGCCCGCTCGGGCGCGGGGCCGTTCCCGAGGGCGCGGCCGAGGTCGTGACCCTGGACGACATCCAGGACCTCGCGCAGCTGCGGGCCGCCGTCCTCGGCCTCGCCGAGCGCCACGGCACGCCGGACCGCCTCATCACGCTGAAGGAGGAGGACCTGGAGAACGCCTCCGTCGTCCGGGCCGAACTCGGGCTCCCGGGGATGCGGCTCGACGAGGTCCTCGCGTTCCGCGACAAGGTGGTCATGGGCGAGCGGATCGCCGCCGCCGGCCTGCCGATCCCGGCCTTCGCCGCGGTCTCCGCGGCCGAGGACATCACCGCCTTCGCCGCCGAGCACGGCTGGGACCTCGTGGTGAAGCCGCGCGACGGCAGCGGCAGCGCCGGCGTCGTGGTGGTCTCCGGCCCGGAGGACCTCGACCGGATCGAGTTCGGCCGCTGGAAGCTCATGGCGCAGGTGCGCAACCCGCACCCGATCTGCCACGTCGACGGCGTGTTCGACGGCGAGCGGCTGCTGGTCTGGCGCGGCTCGCGCTACGTCAACACCTGCCTGGACTTCGCCCAGGGCACCTTCTACGGCTCGATCGAGGAGGCCGATCCGGAGCTGCACCGGATCATCGGCGAGGCCACCGAGCGGTACATGCGCGCCCTCACCGACCGGGCCACCCCGTTCCACCTGGAGCTGTTCCTGGAGGAGACCGGGACCGGGGCCACCTGCTCCTTCCTGGAGACCGGTGCCCGGGTCGGCGGCGCGGAGACGCCGTTCCTCTGGCGCGAGGTGCACGGGTACGACCTGATGAAGGCGGCGTTCCACCTCCAGCTCGGGGTGCCGCTGGAGGAGGGCCCCGACTGGGACACCCAGGACGTCGCCGGCTTCCTGGTGGTGCCGGCGCCCGCGCCCCGGCCGTGCCGCTTCACCCACATCACCTCGATGGTCGGGCGGACGCCGGGCCCGTACGCCGAGTCGCTGGCCAAGGTGGGCGACGTCCTGCCGGTCGCGCACGGCTACGAGCACGTCGGCGGCCGCTTCCGGTTCCGCGGCGCCACCGCCGAGGACGTCCTGGAGTCGATCACCGAGACCTTCAAGGGCTACACCGTCTCGGCGGAGACCGTGGAAGCCGCCGCGGTGTGACGCCGGCTCGGGAGCCCGGTGTCCCGGATCTCCGGCCGCCGCGGCCCGTACATCTCACGACGGCCTGTCAGGAGGCCCGCGACGTGCGTACGGTGACCGTGGCGGACGGCCGTGGGCCACCCCCCACGGCCGGATCCGAGACCCGAGACCTGCGCCGAGTACCCGCGGAAGGACCACCACCTCATGCCCCCAGCGACCACCACGACGGGCCGTGCTCGGAAGGCACTTCCGGGCACCTACGGCGCCGCCGCCCTCGCCGTCGGCGCGATGATCTGCGTCCAGTCCGGTGCCGCGGTGTCGACCTGGATGTTCCCGACGGCGGGACCGCTCGGCACCGCCTCGCTGCGGCTCGCCTTCGCGGCCGCGATCATGCTGATCTGGGCCAGGCCCCGGCTGCGCGGGCGCAGCCGGCAGGACCTCCTGCTCGCCGCCGCGCTCGGCGCGGTCAGCGCGCTGATGACGATCTCCTACTTCGTGGCCATCTCCCGGATCCCGCTCGGGGTCTCCAGCGCGCTGGAGTTCCTCGGGCCGCTCGCCGTCGCCGTGGCCGGCCTGCGCCGGCGGATCGACGTGATCTGGCCGCTGCTCGCGGTCTGCGGCGTGCTGGCGCTGACCCAGCCGTGGAACGGCTCGGTCGACCTCGTGGGGCTCGCCTTCGGGGCGCTGTCCGGGGCGGCGCTCGGCGGCTACGTGATCTTCACCCAGCGCGTCGGCGACCGGTTCTCCGGCGTCGACGGGGTGGCCATCTCGCTGTCGGTGGCGGCCCTGTGCGCCGCGCCCTTCGGGCTGGTGCAGGCCGTGCCGGTGCTCACCCCCGGCATCGTGGCCGGGGCGGCCGGGGCCGCGGTGCTGCTGCCGGTCCTGCCGTACGTCCTGGAGATGCTGGCGCTGCGCAAGCTCACCACGGCCGCGTTCGGGACGCTGCTGAGCTTCGAGCCGGGCTTCGCCACGCTGATCGGCTTCGTGCTGCTGCACCAGACCATGAGCCTGCTCCAGCTCGCCGGCGTCGTCTGCGTGGTCGCGGCCAGCCTCGGTGCCGTGCGCCGCGGCGAGCGCACTCCGGAGGCGCCCGCCGGCCCCGGATCCGACGCGGCCGTCCCCGCGCCGGAGAAGGCCGCCGCCGGCTGACCCGCCGGCAACCCGCCCCCGTCCGCCCCGGAGCACCCGCCCCGGGGCGGACGCGCGTGCGGGCGGCGGGAGGTTACGGCCAGACCAGGCAGTACAGCTGGTGCCCCGCGTCGTGCAGCCGGTTGGCGAAGTCCTGCCACTCGTGCAGCATGCTGTAGATCACGAAGGCGTCCCGGGGGCCGCGGCGGTCGGGCACGGTGGACCAGATGAACGCGGCGGCGCCGAGTTCGGTCTCGTCGGCCTTGCGCAGTGGTTCGACGACGTTCTGCGGGAGCTGCACCACCGCGTAGTCGGGGTGCAGCACGACCAGCTCCAGCGGCGGCACCTGGTGCAGCGGCACGCCCTGGATGCCGGTGAGGACCATGGCGCTCATGGTCTCCGGCTTGATCTTGGTGGAGAGGTGCCCGTTGGGCGAGCCGCTGGTCTCCATCAGGTCGCCGAGCCGCCCCAGCGAGCCGAGCTCGCCCGCGTCCAGGCCGAGCCCTCCGGGGCCGAGCGCGGTGGGGACTCTGGCGGCGGTGGCGCGGTCGGGTGCGCCGAAGTACTTGTACGTCACCCCCACGCGTCCCTCACCCCGCCTCTCGCCACCGCGACCGCCACGCCCCGTACCCGCTCCCGTACCCCCGCGTGCGGCCTCGGCGGGGCGGCGGGGGCCACCCGCGGCCTCGTCGTAGCCGTCCTGCGCCTCGGACACTCGGACCATCCTCACCGGAATTCGCCGGAATCGACAGACCCCCGCACGTCCGGCGTCCCACCGGTCGTGCTCCTTACCCGTCATGCGCCGCCGTACCCAGTCATGGCACGCGGCAGTCCTCTTCACACCCCTGAAACACCGGAGATTGCGCACACCCGGAGTACACAGTCTGACTGGTCCGTGCGGCCGGGGTCGCCAGGACCCCCGTTGTACGGATAACCGTACAGACTTCGTCACCCGGATCATCGTTCCAGATGATGAGGTCCGACATGCAGAGGTGAAGGACACGATTTGAGACCATGTCTCCCGTGAGCTACCCCTACGAAGCCCCCCAGTCCCAGTCGCTCTTCGACCGCGCCTCGGTCGTCACGCCCGGCGGCGTGAACTCCCCGGTGCGCGCCTTCCGCGCGGTCGGCGGTACGCCGCGCTTCATGGTGTCCGGCAGCGGCCCCTACCTCACCGACGCGGACGGCCGCGAGTACGTCGACCTGGTGTGCTCGTGGGGCCCGATGATCCTCGGCCACGCGCACCCCGCGGTGATCGACGCCGTGCAGCGGGCCGTCGCGCACGGCACCTCCTTCGGCACGCCCGGCCAGGGCGAGGTCGAGCTGGCGGAGGAGATCGTCGCCCGGATCGCCCCGGTCGAGCAGGTCCGGCTGGTCTCCTCGGGCACCGAGGCGACCATGTCCGCGATCCGGCTGGCCCGCGGCTTCACCGGCCGGGCCAAGATCGTGAAGTTCGCCGGCTGCTACCACGGTCACGTGGACGCGCTGCTGGCCGCCGCCGGGTCCGGCGTCGCGACCTTCGGCCTGCCGGACACCCCGGGCGTCACCGGCGCCCAGGCCGGCGACACCATCGTGCTGCCGTACAACGACCTGGCCGCGGTCGAGCAGGCCTTCCGGGCGCACCCGGGCGAGATCGCCTGCGTGATCACCGAGGCCTCGCCCGGCAACATGGGCGTCGTCCCGCCGCTGCCCGGCTTCAACGGCGGTCTGGCCCGGCTCTGCCGGGAGAACGGCGCGCTGTTCATCTCGGACGAGGTGATGACGGGCTTCCGCGTCTCCAAGGCGGGCTGGTACGGCCTGGAGGCGGCGCACGAGGGCTGGGCGCCGGACCTCCTCACCTTCGGCAAGGTGATGGGCGGCGGCTTCCCGGCGGCGGCCTTCGGCGGCCGCGCGGACGTCATGGGCCACCTGGCCCCGGCCGGCCCGGTCTACCAGGCCGGTACCCTCTCCGGGAACCCGATCGCCACCGCGGCGGGCCTGGCCCAGCTGCGCGGCTGCACCGACGAGGTGTACGCCACGGTGGACCGGGTGGCCGCCGAGCTGTCGGCGATGGTCTCCGGCGCGCTGGCCAAGGAGGGCGTGGCGCACCGGCTGCAGACCGCCGGGAACATGTTCTCGGTGTTCTTCACCGAGGCCGCGGTGACCAACTACGACGAGGCGAGGACCCAGGAGGCGTTCCGCTTCAACGCCTTCTTCCACGCGATGCTCGCCGAGGGCGTCTACCTGCCGCCGTCCGCCTTCGAGTCCTGGTTCGTCTCGGCGTCCCACGACGAGCGGGCGATCGAGCGGATCGCCGCCGCACTGCCGGCCGCCGCCCGCGCGGCCGCCGAGGCCCAGCCCGCGTAGCCGCGGCCGACCACCAGGAGTACTGAGAAGTGAGCACCAACGACACCACCGTCGTCCACCTGATGCGACACGGCGAGGTGCACAACCCGGAGGGCGTCCTGTACGGCCGCCTGCCCGGCTACCGGCTGTCCGAGCTGGGCCGGCAGATGGCCGACCGGGTCGCCGAGGACCTGGCCGGCCGGGACATCACCCACGTGGTGGCGTCCCCGCTGGAGCGGGCGCAGGAGACCGCCGAGCCGATCGCCAAGTCGCACGGCCTGGACCTCGCGGTCGACGAGCGGCTGATCGAGGCCGACAACATCTTCCAGGGCAAGACCTTCGGGGTCGGCGACGGCTCGCTGAAGAACCCGGGCTACTGGAAGTACCTGACCAACCCGTTCAAGCCGTCCTGGGGCGAGCCGTACCTGGAGCAGGCGGTGCGGATGATGGGCGCGCTGGCCGCCGCCCGGGACGCCGCGCGCGGCCACGAGGCGGTCTGCGTCAGCCACCAGCTGCCGATCTGGATCGTGCGTTCCTTCGTGGAGCGCCGCCGGCTCTGGCACGACCCGCGCAACCGGCAGTGCTCGCTGGCCTCGCTGACCAGCTTCACCTACGAGGGAGACCGGATCGTGTCGGTCGGCTACCGCGAGCCGGCCCGCGACCTGCTGCCCGCGCACCTGGTCGGCAAGGGCGGGAAGAGCAAGCCGGTGGGTAAGAGCTTCGGCGCCTGACCGCCGTCGGGTGGTCCGGACCAGCCGCAGGTCAGAGGGGGTTCGACACGGAATGTCGGACCCCCCCGAACCTGCCCGGAACTCCATGCGAAACTTTTCACATGTCTGGCATGACGCGCCCCCGTCCCCGTGTCGCCGCAGCGGCCGCCGCCACCGCCGCCGCTGCCGCGCTCGCCCTCAGCGGCTGCAGCTCCTCAGGTTCGTCGGCCAGCGGTGACGGCCAGATCGGCTTCGTCTCGGCCAAGGGCAGCAACATCTCCAAGGCCGCGGTGGGGCACCGCCAGGACGCGCCGGACCTCTCCGGCACCACCCTGGAGGGCACCCCGGTCAAGCTCTCGGACTACCGGGGCAAGGTCGTCGTCCTCAACGTCTGGGGCTCCTGGTGCGGGCCCTGCCGGGCCGAGGCGGACGACCTCCAGCGGATCTGGGACAAGTACAAGGACCAGGGCGTCCAGTTCCTCGGCATCAACACCCGGGACCCGGAGATCACCAACGCCGTCCGCTTCGAGCAGGAGCGGGGGGTCACCTACCCGAGCCTCTACGACCCGGCCGGGACGCAGCTGCTGAAGTTCCCCAAGGGCAGCCTCAACCCGCAGTCCGTGCCGACCACCATCGTGGTCGACCGGGAGGGCAGGCTCGCCGTGCGGGCCGTCGGCGGCCAGCTGGACGACGGCCTGGAGTCGATGCTCCAGCCGGTCCTCGCGGAGCAGCAGCAGTGAGTGCCGCGGCCCAACTCGCCGACACCACCGGGACCATCCAGAGCGGGGCGCTGCTGGTGGCCGCGCCGATCGCGCTGGTGGCCGGTCTGGCGTCGTTCTTCTCGCCGTGCGTGCTGCCGCTGGTGCCCGGCTACCTCTCCTACGTCACCGGCTTCTCGGCCGCCGACCTCGCCGACGCGCGCGGGGCCCGGCGCGGCCGGATGCTGCTCGGGGTGCTGCTGTTCATCCTCGGCTTCACCGCCGTCTTCGTCTCCACCGGCGCGCTGTTCGGCTTCTTCGGCTCGACCCTCCAGGAGCACCGGCGGGTCATCTCGATCGTGTTCGGCGCGCTGACCATCGTGATGGGCCTCGCCTTCATGGGCCTGGTGCCCGGGCTGAGCATGCGCGAGGTGCGCTCGCACCGCCGCCCGGCGGTCGGCCTGCTCGGCGCGCCGATGCTGGGCGTGGTCTTCGGCGTCGGCTGGACGCCCTGCCTCGGCCCGACCCTGGCCGCCGTCCAGAACCTGGCGCTCAACGAGGCCGACGCCGGCCGCGCCGCGCTGCTGATGACGGCCTACTGCCTGGGCCTGGGCGTACCGTTCGTCGTGGCCGCGGTGGCCTTCCGCCGGGCCCTGGGCGCCTTCGGCTGGGTCAAGCGGCACTACCCGCTCGTCATGCGGATCGGCGGCGGCATGCTCGTCGCGGTCGGTCTGCTGCTCGTCACCGGGGTCTGGGACTCGATGGTGAACGAACTGCAGTCCTGGACCGCCGACTTCCAGATCGGAATCTGACCGTGAGCAAGACCACGACCGATACCGAGCTGCCCCCCCAGGCGGTCGAGGACGCGGCCGAGCGGCTGACCAGCGCCCCGGTCGAGTCCGACGGCCCCGGTGGGATAGGGGCGTTCGGCTGGCTGCGCTGGATGTGGCGCCAGCTGACCTCGATGCGGGTCGCGCTGATCCTGCTCTTCCTGCTCTCGCTGGCCGCCATCCCGGGTTCGCTGATCCCGCAGAGCGGCCAGAACGAGTTCAAGGTCGAGACCTGGAAGGCCCGGCACACCACGGTCGCGCCGATCTACCAGAAGCTCCAGCTGTTCGACGTCTACAGCTCGGTCTGGTTCTCGGCGATCTACATCCTGCTGTTCGTCTCGCTGGCCGGCTGCATCGTCCCGCGCACCTGGCAGTTCGTCGGCGTGCTGCGCGCCCAGCCGCCGGCCGCGCCGCGCAACCTGACCCGGATGCCGGTCTACGCGGCCTGGCGCACCGAGGCGGACGCCCGGGAGGTGAACGCCGCCGCGCACCGGCTGCTGCGGCGCCGCCGGTTCCGGGCGAACCTGGCCGGCGGCGCGGTGGCCGCCGAGAAGGGCTACCTGCGCGAGGTCGGCAACCTGGTCTTCCACCTGTCGCTGTTCGCGCTGCTCGGCGGCTTCGCCTGGGCGAGCCTGGCCAGCGGCACCGGCGGCAAGCTGATGGTCGCCGGCGAGGGCTACTCCAACACGATCACCCAGCTCGACGACTTCACCGGCTCGCGGTTCTACAGCTCCCAGGACCTCGACCCGTTCTACCTGAAGCTCAACGACTTCACCTCGCGCTTCCAGACCAAGGGCGACCAGATCGGCGCCGCCCGGGAGTTCACCGCGAACGTCGAGTACTACTCCGGCAGCGACGCGTCGAAGCTGAAGCAGGGCTCGATCGAGGTCAACCACCCGCTGGAGATCGGCGGCAGCAAGGTCTACCTGATCGGCCACGGCTACGCCCCGGTGGTCACCGTGCGCAATGCCGCCGGAACGGTGGTCTACACCGGTGCGACGCCGTTCCTGCCGCAGGACCCCAACCTGACCTCCACCGGCGTCATCAAGGTCTCCGACTACGGCGAGAAGGACGGCAAGCGGACCCAGATGGGCTTCTCCGGCTTCTTCCTGCCGACCGCCCCGGTGGCCTTCGACGCCAACACCGGTCCGCGCTCGCTCTTCCCCGGCGACGCCGACCCGGCCCTGGTGCTGAACGCCTTCGCGGGCGACCTCGGCACCGACTCCGGCCTGCCGCAGAACGTCTACCAGCTCAACACCAAGAACCTGACGCAGCTGCAGCAGGACGGCAAGATCGCCAAGGTCCGGCTGAAGCCGGGCCAGGCGTGGGACCTGCCGGACGGCTACGGCAGCGTCACCTTCGAGGGCTACAAGCAGTGGGCCAGCTTCAACGTCTCGCACCGCCCGGGCAACGCGATCGCCCTGACCGGCGGCGTGCTGGCGATCCTCGGCCTGATCGGCTCGCTCTTCGTGCAGCGCCGGCGGATCTGGGTGCGCGCGGTGGCGCTGCCCGGCGGCGGCACCCTGGTCGAGCTGGCCGGGCTGGGCCGCAGCGAGTCGGCGAAGACCGCTGAGGAGCTGGCCGAGCTGGCGGTCGACCTCCAGGACGACGCTCCGGCGGCCGACGAGCCGGACTCCGGCGCGACCGGTCCCCACCGGCCCGATCAACCCGCCGGGGCCGCCGGGGCCGCCGAGCCCGATCAACCCGCCGAGCCCGACGGGGCCGCAGCGCCCCCCGAGCCCTCGGCACCCGCAGACCCCGCAGTCCCTGCCGACCAGAACTCCAAGGAGTAGACGGTGCATCTCGCCTCGGCGGTCGACCCACAGCTGGCCGACCTGTCCAACAAGCTGATCTACTCGGCCATGGCCGTCTACCTGATCGCCATGTTCGCGTACATGTTCGAGTGGACGTTCGGTTCCAAGGGAGCCGTCGCCGTCCGTTCGTCCGCGCAGGCGGGCCTGGCCGAGACCGTCGCCGAGGCCGCGCCCGCAGCCGGGAGCGGCAAGAAGGTGACCGTCACGGTCGCCTCGGCCGGCGGCGGCACCACCACGCTCACCCGCACCGCGCTGGCGGGCGAGGGCGCGACGGTGGTCACCAGCGGGCGCGGCGACGGCGAGGTCGACGGCCCCGGCGCCGCCGGCACCAGCGAGAAGGCCGACCTGTCGGGCCGGATCGCGATCTCGCTCACGGTGCTCGGCGCCATGCTGCACGCGGGCGGCGTGGTCACCCGCGGCCTCTCGGTCTCACGCTGGCCGTGGGGCAACATGTACGAGTTCTCCTGCGCCTTCGCGCTCGCCATGACGGTGGCCTTCCTCGGCCTGCTGCTCACGAAGAAGCCGGTCCGCTGGCTCGGCCTGCCGGTCACCCTGGCGGTGCTGCTGACCCTCGGCATCGCCGTCTCGGTGCTGTACACCGAGTCCGAGCAGCTCGTCCCGGCGCTCCACTCGTACTGGCTGGCGATCCACGTCTCCACCGCGATCATCTGCGGCGGCGCCCTGTACGCGGCGTTCATCGCGACCCTGCTGTACCTCGGCAAGGACTCCTTCGACAAGCGGATGGCGGCCGGCCTGGCCAGGGGCCCGCTCGGCACCTCGCCGTCGATCTGGCGCCGGCTGCCCGCCGCCTCCACGCTCGACAAGCTGTCCTACCGGATCAACGCCCTGGTCTTCCCGCTCTGGACCTTCACCATCATCGCGGGCGCGATCTGGGCCGAGGCCGCCTGGGGCAAGTACTGGGAGTGGGACCCGAAGGAGACCTGGTCGTTCATCACCTGGGTCGCCTACGCCTGCTACCTGCACGCCCGCGCCACGGCGGGCTGGCGGGGCCGCAAGGCCGCGTACCTCGCGGTGCTGGCCTTCGCCTGCTACCTGTTCAACTACTACGGCGTGAACATCTTCGTCACCGGCAAGCACTCGTACGCGGGGCTCTGACCGGGGCTGCACCACCCACCGGCCCGGCGCTCCGACCAAGGAAGCCGGGCCGTGGTGCGACAGGGGTAGTTCGTGCCGGCCACCCGGTCCGGCACGGGGAGGAACCGAGGAGGAAATCGCGCAATGGAGTGCGACGAGGTCATGCTGACCGTCCGAATCACCGCCGCCGAGCGCACGCTGCTCCGCAGACTCGCCCAGGGGCACCGCAGCGACGTGTCCGAGGTCGTGGCCGACGGCCTGCTGGACATCATTCCGACGCTCAGCTCGCAGGCGGACGCCTACCGGCTGCTGGGCGCCCTGACGGCCCCCGCGCCGTGCGCGCTGACCGTCTGGCTGCCGACGCCGCTGGCCGATCTGCTGGTGCCGGGGGCGGCCCGGATCGCCCAGGTGACGCAGGTGCGGATCGGCTCGGCCAGCGCCATGCTGGGCGCCGCGCTGCGGCTCTGGCTGGCCCAGGACCCGACCAGGCTGGCCGCCAACCTCAGCGTGATGCACGCCGGCCGCCCCGCGGCGCTGGTGGCCGCCTGAGGGTGCGGACGAGGGGCCTGCCGGCCGCCCGCCGGCCCCGGACACCGGTCCGGGGTCAGCTGGCGAGCGGCAGGCCCCTCGCGCGTCCGGAGCCGGCGGGGCGGGTGTCCCGGGCCTCCTGCCGGGCCGGCTCGGTCAGCAGCCGGCACTCGGCCGCCGTCCGGCCGTCCTGGACCAGCTGGACCCGGACCGGTACCCGCCGGCCGTCCGCGCCGCTCTCCCGGACGGCCCGCACCAGGCAGGGCCGGTCCAGCTCGATGAAGCGGTCGAACGAGGACAGCAGCTCGACCGGCACCACCGTCTCGGGGTGCCGCAGCCGCTGGGCGGCCTGCCGGGCGGCCTCCAGCACCAGCATCCCGGGGACGTGGTCGGCCGCCGGGTCGAACAGCACCGGGTGGCCGGGGTCCACCCGCAGCAGCCAGCTGTCCGGCGCGGGGGACGCGCCGAGCACCACGTCGGCGGACCGCTCGCGGCCGACGAGTTCGGGCGCGGTCGGCGCGGACAGCGCCGCGGCCCGCATCGAGGGCGCGCCGGACAGCCGGGGAGGCACCGGCCGGGGTCCCGGACCGCGCAGGCGGGCGTAGGCGGCGGGGGAGTGCACTCGTAGCTCTCCGGAGCCGTGGCCGACCGGACGGCCGTCCCGCTCGACCTCGACGTGCACCCGCAGCGAGGCCGGTCGGCCGTGCCGCATCCGGACGTCCTGGCAGCCGACCTTGAGCATCAGCGAGGCCGGTCCGGCGCCCACGGCGAGCCCGTCCAGCCCGGCCGGGCCGAGCGTGAAGCAGAGTTCGTCCAGCGTGAAGTGGTGGCCGCGCGGCACGCCGAAGCCGACGTGGCCGATCAGCAGACCGGCCTGGCGGACGGTCTCGGCCATCAGCAGCGGGTCGTGGTGCCGGTCGTCCGGCAGCCGATAGAAGCCGTGCAGTCGCGGCCATTGGGCGCCCAGCAGGAAGTCGTAGGGGCCGGCCGACTGCCAGCCCGTGATGAGGACGTCGGAGACACAGGAGCGGTGGACCAGGTGCCGGGAGACGGTCCGCTCGTGGAAGTCGTAGCCGGGACCGGGGTGGGCATAGGGGATGCCGGCGTCCGGATCTACGATCAATGGCATGACTGGCCCCACTCCCGGGTCTCGGCCGACCGGCCGCGCAGACGGCCTCGGTAAAACATACAGACCACCCGGTTTGCGCACTACTGGCGGGGTCGTCGCTGCCGAGCACTCCGCGTGACCACGGTACCCGCGGGCTGGACTGCGGGAACGTGCCGAGGGGAGAAGTCCGCGCCCCGGACGGGCGCCGATCCCCCCTGGACGGCGGCGTCGAGCGAGGGGCTAGATTAGATACCAACCATGCGGTTTGGGATGGCCCGTCCGCATGCGAGGCGTCGCACCATCGACGACGACGCCCTGAGAGCAGCCGGGCGAGCCGCGATCTCGCCGGCGCCGAGGCCGGAGGGGCCGAGTGGTCAAGCAGGAACGCGCGGGTCGGACCAGGCAGGCCGTCCTGCTCGCCGCGGCGGTCACCTTCGCGGACGCGGGGTTCGAGTCCGCCAGCCTGATCGACATCAGCCGCCGGGCGGGCGTCAGCAAGGGCGCGCTCTACTTCCACTTCGTCTCCAAGCAGGCACTCGCCGACGGCGTCCGGGCCGCGGCCGGGCGCGAGATCGGCTCGGCCGCGCTCCGCGCCCTGCGCGGTGGCGGACCGGCCCTCCAGGGCCTGATCGACTTCTCGCACGAACTGGCCCGGCTGCTCCGCGAGGACGTCGTGGTCCGGGCCGGAGTCCAGCTCGGACAGGGCGCCCGGGGCGGCTCGGACGCCTGGCACAGCCTGACCGCCGTGGTCCGGCGGCTGCTGGAGCGCGCGGCGGCGGCCGGCGAGCTGCGCCCGGGGCTGGACCCGCGCCCGGCCGCCGAACTGCTCACCACCCTGGCGGCGGGGCTGGTGCTGCTCGCCCCCGAGGACGCCGACCGGCTCCGCCCGGAGGCGGTGCGGAGCCTGTGGGGAGCGGCGCTGCCCGCGCTGGTCCCGGGGGACCGCTGCGCCGCCTACCGGACCTGCGCGCCGTAGTGCCGCACCCCGCCGCCGGCGGCCGCCGCCGGATCAGCCGCCGCCCGCGCCCCGCTCGGCCACGCTGAGCCGGGCGAGCGCGTGCGGCTGGACCAGGCCCGGCAGCAGCAGCGTCCAGAGGTCGGTCATCCGCTGGAGGAGGTCCCGGCGGCCGGCCAGCACCTGGGAGCTCAGCTGGATCCCGGTCACCGCCCCGGTGATCACCCCGGCCGCCGCCGCGACGTCCAGGCCCGGGTGCAGGTCGCCGGCCTCCCGGGCCTGCTCCAGCAGCGCGCGTGCCGCGTCCGACCAGCCCTGGTAGGCCTCGATCTGCGGCTGGGTGAAGCTGCCGTGCTCGATCGTCAGCCGGATGCTGCCGCGCACCAGCGGATCGTCCAGCAGGGCGTGGGCGAAGGCGTACCCCAGGTCGATCAGGGTCTGCACCGGGCTGTCGGAGGTCGGCCGCCAGGTGGCGAGCCAGTCGGCCTGGCCCTCGATCACGGCCAGCGCCAGCTCCTCCTTGGAATGGAAGTGGAAGTACAGCGCCCCCTTGGTGACGCCGGCCCGCTCCAGGATGTCCGCCATGGTGGCCGCGGCGTAGCCGCGTTCGTCGAAGACTTCGGCCGCGGCGAGGAGCACCGCCTGGCGGGTCGCCAGTGCCCGGGCCTGCCTGGCCATCGCAGCCTCCCTGGGTAGTTCGCACGCTCCGGCAGCGGCTGATCCTAGGGCCGCGACGGCGCGGAGATCACATACCGTCCAGTAGGTATTCTACCGAGCCGCCCCGGGCCCGACCGGGACCGTCCGGGGCCGGGGCGGGTCCGTCCGGGCCGGGACGCCCGGGGAGCGGGGCCCCAGTACGCCGACGGCCGGCCACCCGGGAGGGTGACCGGCCGTCGGGCGGGCGTGTCGGGCCGTCAGGCGGCCTGCTGCCAGCTGACCGGCGAGTAGTACGCCGGGCGGCGCTCCAGGCGCTGCCAGCTGGCGATCGGCTCGATCGGGGCGGCGGCGGCCGCGGCCTGCTGGGCGGCCGCGGCGCGGGCCAGCAGGACGGCGGTCAGGGCGGCGAGTTCCTCGTCGTCGAGGGAGCCGCGGACGATACGGACGAGAGGTTCGGCGGAAGCGGTCATGATTCGGTTTCTCCCCCGGCGCAAGTGTGGTGTGTGGTCGGTGGCGTGGTAACCGCGGTGCTACATCGGCGGGTTGCCGTGCTTGCGGGACGGCAGGTCCGCGTGCTTCGTCCGCAGCATGGCCAGCGAGGAGGCCAGGACCTGGCGGGTCTCGGCCGGGTCGATGACGTCGTCCACGAGGCCGCGCTCGGCCGCGTAGTACGGGTGCATCAGTTCGTTCTTGTATTCCTTGATCTTCTGCGCCCGCATCGCCTCGGGGTCCTCGGCGCCGTTGATGTCCCGGCGGAAGATCACGTTGGCGGCGCCCTCGGCGCCCATGACGGCGATCTCGTTGGTCGGCCAGGCGAACGAGAGGTCCGCGCCGATCGAGCGGGAGTCCATCACGATGTACGCGCCGCCGTAGGCCTTGCGCAGGATGAGCTGGATGCGCGGCACGGTGGCGTTGCAGTAGGCGTAGAGCAGCTTGGCGCCGTGCCGGATGATGCCGTCGTGCTCCTGGTCGACGCCGGGCAGGAAGCCGGGCACGTCGAGCATGGTGACCAGCGGGATGTTGAAGGCGTCGCACATCTGGACGAAGCGCGCGGCCTTCTCGCTCGCGTTGATGTCCAGCACGCCGGCCAGCGACTGGGGCTGGTTGGCGATGATGCCGGTGACGTGGCCGTCGATCCGGGCGAGCACGCAGAGCACGTTGGTGGCCCAGCGCTCGTGGACCTCCAGGTACTCGCCGTGGTCGACGATCTCCTCGATCACCTTGCGCATGTCGTACGGGCGGTTGCCGTCGGCCGGCACCAGGTCGAGCAGCACGTCGTTGCGGCGGTCCACCGGGTCGTCGCTGACGACCGTCGGCGGCATCTCGCGGTTGTTCTGCGGCAGCAGCGAGAGGAGGTAGCGGACCTCCTCGATGCAGGACTGCTCGTCGTCGTACGCGAAGTGCGAGACGCCGGAGACCGCGGAGTGGACGTCGGCGCCGCCGAGGCCGTTCTGGGTGATCTTCTCGCCGGTCACCGCCTGGACCACGTCCGGGCCGGTGATGAACATCTGCGAGGTCTCGCGGACCATGAAGATGAAGTCGGTCAGGGCCGGGGAGTACGCGGCGCCGCCGGCGCACGGGCCGAGCATCACCGAGATCTGCGGGATGACCCCGGAGGCCCGGGTGTTGCGCTGGAAGATGCCGCCGTAGCCGGCCAGGGCGGTGACGCCCTCCTGGATGCGGGCGCCGGCGCCGTCGTTCAGCGAGACCAGCGGGGCACCGGCCGCGATGGCCATGTCCATGATCTTGTGGATCTTCTGCGCGTGGGCCTCGCCCAGGGCGCCGCCGAAGATCCGGAAGTCGTGGGCGTAGGTGAAGACGGTCCGTCCGTGCACGGTGCCCCAGCCGACGACCACGCCGTCGGTGTGCGGCTTCTTGGCCTCCAGGCCGAAGCCCTGGGCGCGGTGCCGGCGCAGCGGCTCCACCTCGCGGAACGAGCCCTCGTCGAGCAGCAGCTCGATGCGCTCGCGTGCGGTCAGCTTGCCCTTGGCGTGCTGGGCCTCGGTGGCCTTCTCGCTCGGGCCGCGGCGGACCTGGTCGCGCAGTTCGTGCAGCTCGGCGACCCGCCCGTGGGCGTCGGCCGCGATCTCGGGGATCTCGTCGCCGACCGGCGCCTCATGCACAACCGTCATCTCGAACCACTCCAAGGGTGAGGGAACTGTCCGACAGCCAACGTCTGCTGTGCCCCCGGCTGCGAATCACTTTCTTCACTTATGACTGTACGAGGGGCCGCACGCTGGTTTCGGCGTCGATTCCGTACAAGGTCGGGTCCGTTTAGATGTCAGGGCTGCACAGAAACCGGTCGGTGGGACTGCGTACGGTCGGTGTCCGTTCGATTACCCGAAGCTGTCCTCACGGCTTCCGGAAGATGATCTGAACATAAGGGAACGTGCAGGTCAGGGGCGTGCGCCGAGGGGTCGGGCGGGGCGCTCCGCAGAGGGCCGGCGACGGCCGCCGGGCGGTCGCGGCCGGCGCGGCGCAGCGGGTCAGGGTCTCTGTCACTCGTAGGGATGCGCCAAAAACACCGCAGCCCACCCGGAACCGGTCCGACTGGGCTGTCCGGGGTAGCCGGGTCAGCTCTTCCGGCCGTCCTCCGGCTCGTCCTTGCCGCGCAGCTCCTCCTCGCGGCGGCGCAGATCGGCCTCCCACCGCTTGAGCATGTCCTCGTGCTTCTTGTCGTCCTTCTTCAACGAGGCGAGGAACTCGGGGTCGTCGTCCGGCGCGAGCGGCCGGCCGCCGCGCGGGCGCTCGTACTCCGGGGAGCCGCCGGGGCCGCCGGCCACCGCCGCGCCGCGCCGCTTGCCGGCCACCAGCCAGGCGATCGAGCCGACCAGCGGGAAGAGCAGCACGATGATCACCCAGACCACCTTGGGCAGGTGCTTCACCTCGTCCTCGGGCGTGGTCAGGCAGTCGATGAACGCCCACACCCAGAGGGCGAGCGGGAGTACGAAGGTCAGGATCCTCAGCACGGCGGCGATCTCCCCCGGCGACGGCGGTTTGCGGCGGGCGGCCCGGAAGCGGTGGACGGCTTCACGGGGGCCCTTGACCGAGCCAGGCTATCGGGTGGCGGATACTGGCTGGCATGGCATACGACGATCTCCGCTCGTTTCTGCGGGCCCTCGACCGCGAGGGCGATCTCAAGCGCATCAAGGCCGAGGTGGACCCCCATCTGGAGATCGGCGAGATCGTCGACCGGGTCCAGAAGGCCAAGGGCCCGGCCCTGCTGTTCGAGAACGTCAAGGGCTCGTCGATGCCACTGGCGATGAACGTCTTCGGCACCGAGGCCCGGCTCGCCAAGTCGCTCGGCCTCAAGGGGCCCGAGGACATCGCCGAGAAGATCGCGGGGCTGCTCAAGCCGGAGCTGCCGCAGGGCTTCACCGGCTTCCGCGACGCCTTCGGCAAGCTCGCCTCGATGGCCCACGTGCCGCCGAAGAACGTCAAGGACGCCCCGGTCCAGGAGGTCGTGCTCACCGGCGACGACGTCGACCTGGACGCCCTGCCGGCCCTGTTCACCTGGCCGCTGGACGGCGGCTCCTTCTTCAACCTGGGCCTGACCCACACCAAGGACCCGGACAGCGGCGTGCGCAACCTGGGCCTCTACCGGCTCCAGCGGCACGACCGGCGGACCATCGGCATGCACTGGCAGATCCACAAGGACAGCCGCAACCACTACGCGGTGGCCGCGAAGCGCGGCGAGCGGCTGCCGGTCGCGATCGCCTTCGGCTGCCCGCCGGCCGTCACCTACGCCGCCACCGCGCCGCTGCCCGGTGACATCGACGAGTACCTGTTCGCCGGCTTCGTGGCGGGGGAGCGGGTGCGGATGGTCGACTGCAAGACCGTCCCGCTGCAGGTCCCGGCCGACGCCGAGGTGGTGCTGGAGGGCTGGCTGGAGCCCGGCGAGATGCTGCCCGAGGGTCCGTTCGGCGACCACACCGGCTTCTACACGCCGCAGGAGCCCTTCCCGGCGCTGACGATCGACTGCGTGACGATGCGCCGCCGGCCGATCCTGCAGTCCATCGTGGTCGGCCGGCCGCCGACCGAGGACGGCCCGCTGGGCAAGTTCACCGAGCGGTTCTTCCTGCCGCTGCTGAAGATCATCATCCCGGACATCGTCGACTACGACCTGCCCGAGGCCGGCGGCTTCCACAACTGCGTGATCGTCTCGATCGACAAGAAGTACCCCAAGCACGCCCAGAAGACGATGCACGCCATCTGGGGCGCCCACATGATGTCGCTGACCAAGCTGATCATCGTGGTGGACTCCGACTGCGACGTGCACGACTACCAGGAAGTCGCCTGGCGGGCCTTCGGCAACGTCGACTACAGCCGGGACCTCACCGTCGTGGAGGGCCCGGTCGACCACCTCGACCACGCCTCCTACCAGCAGTTCTGGGGCGGCAAGGCCGGTATCGACGCGACCCGGAAGCTGCCCGAGGAGGGCTACACGCGCGACGGCGGCTGGCCGGAGATGGTCTCCTCCGACCCGGCCACCGCCGCCCTGGTGGACCGCCGCTGGAAGGAGTACGGGCTCTGATGAGTACCGCCGCCGCCCTCCCCGACGTCCCGCCCGGCAAGGTCAAGGCGTTCCTGCGGCTGGTGATGATCGAGCACTCGGTCTTCGCCCTGCCCTTCGCCTACATCGCCGCGCTGACGGCCATGTTCCTCGCCGACGAGCGGGTGCACTGGGCCGAACTGTTCATCGTCACGGTCTGCATGGTCGGTCTGCGGACCTTCGCGATGGCCGCCAACCGGATCATCGACCGCGAGATCGACGCCCGCAACCCGCGCACCGCCGGGCGTGAACTGGTCACCGGCGCGGTGTCGGTGAAGACGGCGTACATCGGCTCGGCGGTCGCGCTGGTGGTCTTCCTCGGCGCCGCCGCGCTGCTCAACCCGCTCTGCCTGGCGCTGGCGCCGGTCGCCGTCGTGCCGATGGTGGTCTACCCGTACGGCAAGCGGTTCACCGACTTCCCGCAGGCGATCCTCGGCCTGGCCCAGGCGATGGGTCCGGTCGGCGCCTGGCTCGCCGTCACCGGCTCCTGGTCCTGGGACGCGGTCGTGCTCGGCGTGGCGGTGGGCATCTGGATCGGCGGCTTCGACCTGATCTACGCCTGCCAGGACGTCGCCTCCGACCGGTCGGGGGGCGTGCGTTCGGTACCGGCGCGCTTCGGCGTCCCGGCGGCGATCCGCGGCGCCCGCGCCTGCCACGTGCTGACCACGCTGCTGCTCGGCTGGTACGCCGTGCTGACCGACGCCGGTCCGGCGTTCTGGGTCGGGCTGCTCGTGGTGGCCGGGGCGTTCGTCTACGAGCACACCATCGTGAAGCCCCACGACCTGTCGAAGCTGAACCGGGCGTTCTTCCAGACCAACGGCTTCGTCGGCATCTCGCTGTTCTTCTTCGCCCTGGTGGACCTGCTCCTGCGCGGTCTGGGGACCTGACCCGGATCCGCTCGTACCCGGCCGGGCCCCGGCCCGTCCTACCGGCCGGCGTCCTCGTCGAGGGTGTGCTTCACCAGGGCGTTGGCGTGGCCGTGGCCCAGACCGTGCTCGGACTTGAGCCAGCCGACCAGTTCGCCGTGCCTGGTCAGCGGCGAGGAGCGGATCAGCTCCTTCCAGTGCGCGACCGGCCGGCCGTACGTCTTCTCGATCGACGGGAAGTAGCTGGCGGGGCCCTTCACGGACGCGGTCACGGGAGTCTCCTGTCGGGGTGTTCGGTCGCCTTCGCGCGGTGCTTACGAGAGTGGGACCGGAGCGGACCGCCGAACTCATCGGTCCGCCGGAGTGATCCGCGTCACAGGGGTGCCCGGCCCGCCGGGCTACGATCCGGCCGGGGCCGCCGCGCCGGGGCCGCCCCACCGCACCGGCGGCGAGCGGCCGCCCGGACGTACGGAGGGCCCGATGACCGCAGACTTCCGCGCCGACCGGATCGGCAGCGCGCTGCGGGGCGAGAACCCCACCGTGCTGTGCCGGCTCGACGCCGGGTTCGCCGTGCTGGGCGACGTCCAGTTCCTGCCCGGCTACGCGGTCCTGCTCACCGACGAACCGGGCGTCCAGCGGCTCTCGGACCTCCCCCGCCCGCGCCGGCTGGCCTACCTCGCCGACCTGGACCGGCTCGGCGAGGCCGTCGAACGGGCCTGCCAGGCCGCCGATCCCGCCTTCCGCCGGGTCAACCTGGAGATCCTCGGCAACAAGGACCCGTTCCTGCACGCCCACGTCTGGCCGCGCTACGACTGGGAGCCGGACCACCTGGTGCGGATGCCGGTCTGGCTCTACCCGCCGGACCACTGGCGCGACGCCCGGTACGCGCTCGGCCCGGCGCAGGACGCCCTCCGGGCCGCCATCGGCGCCGAGCTCGACGCGCTGCGCTGACGGCCCCCGGTATTCCCCCGCGGCCGCGCGATCACTCCATCCCGTGAACCCGGCCGCGCGGCCGACCGGCCCGGGCGGGGCCGCCGTTACGCTGCGCCCATGGACATCGTGATCCCGCTCTTCGACCGTTTCGAGCCGCTCGACGCGATCGGGCCGTACGAGATCCTCGGCCATGTCCCGGGCGCCGTGGTGCGCTTCGTCGCGCCCGAGCCGGGGCGGGTCACCGATGCGCTGGGGGCGCTGACGGTCGACGTCCCCACCCGGTACTCGGAGATCGGGTCCTGCGACGTGCTGCTCGTCCCCGGCGGCGCCGGGGCCCGGGCGCTGGTCGCCGACGAGGACTTCCTGGACTGGGTCCGGGCGGTGCACGGGGAGAGCGGGTTCACCACCTCGGTCTGCACCGGCGCGCTGGTGCTCGGCGCGGCCGGGCTGCTCAAGGGCCTCACCGCCACCACCCACTGGGCGGCGGTCGCCGAGCTGGAGGTTCACGGCGCCACCTACACCGCCGAGCGGGTCGTCCGCCACGACCGGATCATCACCTCGGCCGGGGTCTCCGCCGGCATCGACATGGCCCTGCGGCTCGCCGCCCTGCTCACCGACGACCTCACCGCCCAGGCCATCCAGCTCTGCACCGAGTACGACCCGCGACCCCCGTTCGACACCGGCTCGGTGGCCAAGGCCCCGGCCGCCGTCCTGGAGCGCACCCGCACGCTCGGCTGAGGAGCCGCCGCTACCGCGGGGCGTCGAGGCCGCGCCGGTGCCGCAGACCGGGGCGGCTGTCGACGACGGTCTCCCCGGTCAGGGTGAACCCGGTCCGCCGCAGCACCGCCCGCGACGCCGGGTTGTCGAGCGTGGTGACGGCGGTGAGCCCGGTCAGGCCGTACGCCGCGGCGGCCAGGCGGCACACCTCCTCGACGCCCGCCGTCGCCGCGCCCCGGCCGGCGGCCCGCTCGCCGATCCGGTAGCCGAGTTCGGCGCTACCGGCCGCCGCGTCCACCAGGTTGACCCGGCCGAGCAGCTCGCCGCGCTCGTCGACCAGGAGGTGGAAGTGGCAGGCCCCGGCGTCCTGTTCGGCGAGCAGCGCGCGGTGCCGGTCGGCGAACGCCGCGAAGTAGTCGTCCCCGCGGTCGGGGACGGAGCGGGCGAAGTACTCCCGGTTCTCCCGTTCGAAGGCCAGCAGGGCCGGCGCGTGGTCGGCCCGCAACCGCTCCAGTCTCATCGTCATGCCCCGAGGCTAGGAGCGGCGTGGACCGGCCGTCCGCCCGGGGCCACGGGTTCGGCCCGCCGGCTCGCCGCTCCCTAGACTCGGAAGATCATCGACCGGCCGGACGGGAGAGCACGCATGGGTACTGCCAGGATCGCGGTCGTCACCGCCACCGCCGCCGCGGAGTACGACGCCGACCTGCCGCTGATCGTGGACGCGCTGCGGGCGGGCGGTCTGGCGGCCGAGGCGGTGCCCTGGGACGCGGCCGCCCCGGGGTGGGAGGAGTTCGACCTGGCGGTGGTCCGGTCGACCTGGGACTACGCGGAACGCCTCGACGAGTTCCTGGCCTGGGCCGACACGACGGCCCGCGCCACCCGGCTGCGCAACCCGGCCCCGGTGGTGCGCTGGAACAGCGACAAGCGCTATCTGTCGGTGCTCGCCGAGCGCGGCGTCCCGGCCGTGCCGACGCGGTTCGTCGCCCCCGGCGACCGCTGCGACGAGGCGGACTTCGACCTGGCCCCGGGGGTGGTGGTCAAGCCCGCCGTCTCGGCCGGGGCGCAGGACACCGCCCGCTACGAGCCCGGCCGGGCCGCCGACGCGCTCCGCCACGCCCGGATGCTGCTGGAGCGGGGGCGGACGGTGATGGTGCAGCCGTACCTGCCGCTGGTGGAGGAGGGGGAGCGCGCGCTGGTCTTCATCGCGGGAGCCTTCAGCCACGCGATCCGCAAGGGGCCCGTGCTGACCGAGCCCGGGGTGATCGACAACGACCGGACGCCCCACCCCGGCGTCACCCCGTACCTGCCGACCGAGGCGGAACTGCGCACCGCCCGAGCGGCGTTGGCGGCCGTCCCGGCACCGGACGCCCTGCTGTTCGCGCGGGTGGACCTGGCGCTGAACGACGCCCGCGAGCCGGTGGTGATGGAACTGGAGCTGATCGAGCCGAACCTGTTCCTGCGGAGCGCCCCGCAGGGGCTGGCACGCCTGGTCGACGCGGTGGCCGTTCACTCGCGGGAGTGAGTCCCACCCTCCGGCCCGCGGAGGACAATGGCGGCGAACCGCCCGTCCGCCACCAGGGAGCACCGTGATCGGCACACTGCAGTGCATCGTCCTCGACTGCCCGGAGCCGGCCGTGCTGGCCCGGTTCTACGCGGCTCTGCTCGGCGGCGAGGTGGACCGGCCGGACCCCCGGTGGTCGCTGGACGGCGCGTGGTCGACCCTGCACGTCGGGGGCGGCCCGGTGCTCTGCTTCCAGGGCGTGGCCGACCACCGGCCGCCGCGCTGGCCCGACCCGGCCCACCCGCAGCAGGCGCACCTGGACATCGACGTGCCGGACCTCGACCGGGCCGAGCGGGAGGTTCTCGCCCTCGGCGCCACCCGGCTGGGCGACTCCGGTGGTTGGCGGATCTACGCCGATCCCGCCGGCCATCCGTTCTGCCTGCTCCCGGCTGCCTCCGGGAGTGGCCCGCAGGCCTGACGGGAGCGGCCGGACTCAGCCGAGTGACAGCTCGTCACCGACGCTCAGGCGCCCGGGAGCCACCACCTCGGCGAGGGCGTCCAGCCGGCCGTCGTGGGCCTGGACGATGGCCTTGAGGATCTCCGGGGCGTGCGGCAGGCCGGGCTGGGCGACGGTGGTCATGGCGCAGCGCTCGCTGGCCCGGACGAAGGAGAGCCGGGCACCGGTGCCGGCGCCGCCCTCGCGGCCGAACCAGCCGTCCTCGACGAACGGCGGGGTGCCGGGCGGCGTCCGCAGCAGGATGTTGGGCCGGAACCGCCGCACGTCCACGACGACGGAGGGCGCGGCCCCGCAGACCCAGTCCAGGGTCGCGGTGGTGAGCACGCTGACCGGCAGCTGGTCGAAGTGCGAGACGGCGTCCTCGCGGGCGAGCGCGACGTCCGGGCGCTGGAGGTAGGCGCGTAGGAAGGCGGTGGGATCGGCGACCGGCCGGCCCAACGGGTCGAACAGCTCGGGGCCGTCGAGCCGGCGGCCGAGCCGGGAGGAGAGCCGCAGCAGGCCGTCCATCCGGCGGAAGCGCCGGGTGTTCTTGCCGGAGCCCAGCTTCCCGGCGCCGTCGCGCACCGCGTAGAGGCGGTCGCCGGCCAGGCCGCGCTCGTCCAGCTCGACGGAGTCGAGCCGCTCGCCGCCGGTGGACTTCACGGGGTAGCGCCAGAGCTGCTCGATCACTCCGATGATCTCTGCCATGGCGCGCAAGCGTAGCGGCGCCCGCCGGGGATGGTCTAGACCAAGTGCCGACGAGCGTCAGCCCAGTCGCGCCACCGCCCGAACGGGCGCGCCGTCGGCGGCCACCAGACGCAGCGGGAACAGCGACACCTCGACCGGCCGGCCGGCCTGCTGGGCGTCCAGCAGCGCCCGCAGATCGGTCAGGTTCTCGGCGATCACGCCGCCGCCGGACGCCCCGAGCAGCACCCGGTGCGCGGCCAGCGTGGGCTCCGGGGCGGCGGGTTGGTCGTGCTCGTCGGTCAGGTCGGCCAGCAGCGCGGCGACCGCCGGGTCGCCCGGGCCCGGGTCGGGGGTGGGGTCGACGCTGAGCGCGTCCACCCCCACCGTCCGCACCCCGGCGGCGACGATCGCCTCGGCCGCCGCCGCGCTCAGGCTGGGATGGGCCAGGTAGACGTCGGTGCCCCAGTGCCGGGCCCAGCCGGTGGCCAGCAGCAGCACGGTGCCCTCGCCCGCCCGCTCCAGCGCCGGGGCGAGCTGCTCCGGCGTCACCTCGGCCCGCGGCTCCAGCCCCCGGAGGTCGGCGACGACGGCCGGCCCGGTGAACCGCTCCAGCGGGAGTCCGTCCAGGGTGGGCCAGGTGACGTCCACGTGGTACGGCGCGTCCACATGGGTGCCGGACTGCGAGCCGAGGTGCACGGCCAGCACGTTCACCCCGGCGGTGGCGGTGGTGAGCACGGGCGTCAGGACGACGGCCGGATCGCCGGGGTAGACCGGCATCGCGGTGGTCACCTGATGGGTGAGGTCGACGAGGGTCGCTGCCATGGCGCCCATCCTCGCAGGGGTGAACGCGGATGGGCCCGCCCTGGGGGCCGCCGTATAGAAAGGGGCCATGGGAACAGAAACGCGTCAGCCATGGGTGGTCGGGGTCTCGGGCGCCTCCGGTACGCCGTACGCCGCCTCGGTGATCCGGGCGCTGCTCGCCGCCGGGGAGCCGGTGGACCTCGTGGTCAGCCGGGCCGCCCGGCTGACCATCCTGGACGAGACCGGCATCTCCTTCCGGGACGCGCACTGGCGCGCCGACCTCGCGGCCTGGCTGGGCGGCGACGAGGGCCTCGACGACGTCCGGTACTGGTCGTCCGGGGACTTCGCGGCCGGGCCGTCCAGCGGCTCCTACCCGGCGAAGGGCATGCTGGTCGTCCCCGCGACCACCGGCGCGGTGGCCGGGATCGCGCTCGGCCTGAGCAAGGACCTGCTCCAGCGGGCCGCCAGCGTCACCCTCAAGGAGCGCCGGCCGCTGGTGGTCTGCGTCCGGGAGGCGCCGCTCAACGGGGTGACCCTGAAGCACCTGGTCGAGCTGGACGCGCAGGGCGCCGTCGTGCTCCCCGCCTCGCCCGGTTTCTACGCCGGCGGCTCCACCGTCCGCGAACTGGTCGATTTCGTGGCCGGCCGGGTCCTGGACGCCGTCGGCGTCCCGCACACGCTGTACCGGCGCTGGGAGGGCGAGTTGGGCGCGGCCGGCCGCCCGGCAGGCCAGGGCGGGTGAAGGCCGGTCCCGGGGGGAGTGGGCGGCCCCGGGGCAGGAGAGTATGTTCTCTGCGATATCCGGGTTGTTCCGCGCACGGCGCCTTTGAATCCGGATAATGATCTGTGGGTCTGGTGAGGTTCGGAAGGACGCGGACGGTATATGGACACGGTGGACAGACAGCTCATCCAGGCGCTCCGGGAGAACGGCCGCGCGTCCTACGCCGAGCTGGGCCGACTGGTGGGCCTCTCCGGCCCGAGCGTCACGGACCGGATCAACCGCCTGGAGCAGGCCGGGGTCATCACCGGCTACCGCGCGACGGTCAATCCGGCGTCGCTCGGCTTCGGCGTCACGGCCCTGATCGGCCTTCAGCTCACCGACGCGGCCGACCACGAGGACGTCGCGTTCCGGTTGAAGGACCTCGGCGAGGTCGAGGACTGCTGGTTCATCGCCGGGGACGACTCGTACATGCTCAAGGTCCGGGTCTCCGACGTGGAGGGCCTGGAATCGGTGGTCAAGCGGATCTCCGGCACGAAAGGCGTGGCCCGGACCCGTACGACCGTCGTACTCTCCACGAAGTGGGAGAACCGGGTGAGCGAACTCCCGATGGTCGAAGGCGAGTAACACGATGGCACTGGTCGGTCTGGAGGAGCTGCGCGCGGCTCGGCAGCGGATCGCCGGGGTGGCGGTCCGCACCCCGCTGGTCCCCGCCCCCTGGGCGGGCGACGGCGAGCGCCGGCTCTGGCTCAAGCCGGAGAACCTCCAGCCGACCGGCGCCTTCAAGACCCGCGGTGCCTACAACCGCCTCGCCGCGCTCGACGACGAGGAGCGGGCCCGCGGTGTGGTCGCCCAGTCCAGCGGCAACCACGCCCAGGCGGTGGCGTACGCGGCCGGGCTGCTCGGCATCAAGGCCGTGATCGTGATGCCGGACACCTCGCCGGCGGTCAAGGTCGAGGGCACCCGCTCGTTCGGCGCCGAGGTGCTGCTGGTCTCGCCGGAGGAGCGGGACACCGTGCCCGGCGAGCTGGCCGAGCGGCACGGCTACGTCTGGGTGCCGCCCTACGACGACCCGTACATCATCGCGGGCCAGGGCACGGTCGGCCTGGAGATCGCCGAGGACGCCCCGGCCGAGCTGGACACCGTGCTGGTGCCGGTCAGCGGCGGCGGCCTGATCTCCGGCGTCGCGGCCGCCCTCAAGCTCACCCGCCCGGGCATCCGGGTGGTCGGCGTCGAGCCCGAGCTGGCCGCCGACGCCCAGGCCAGCCTGCGGGCCGGCGAGCGGCTGACCTGGCCGGTCGCCGACACCTACCGGACCATCGCGGACGGGCTGCGCACCCCCTCCGTCGGCGAGCTGCCGTTCCAGCACCTCACCGCGTACGTGGACGACATCGTCACCGTCACCGAGGACGAGATCCGCGCCACGGTGGCCGTGCTGGCCCGGCGCGGCCGGCTGGTCGCGGAGCCCTCCGGCGCGGTCGCCCCGGCGGCGTACTTCCACCGCGCGGGCGAGATCGGTGGCCGCGCGGTGGCCGCCGTGGTCAGCGGCGGGAACATCGATCCGGCGCTGCTCGCGGAGCTGCTCGCGGCGTGACGCCGGCATAGGCGTACGCTCGTTCCGGCAACGATTCGAAGTCGGAGGAGGCGGGGCACCGCATGGACGCAGGGCTCAAGCGCGAGCTGGAGGCGAAGGTCTACGCGGGTGAGCGGCTGACCCGCGAGGACGGGATCGCGCTCTACGAGAGCGACGACCTGGCCTGGCTGGGCGGTCTGGCCCACCACGTGCGGACGCGGAAGAACGGCGATGTCGTCCACTTCAACGTCAACCGCCACCTCAACATGACCAATGTGTGCAACGCGTCCTGCGCGTACTGCTCGTTCCAGCGCAAGCCGGGCGAGAAGGACGCGTACACGATGCGCATCGAGGAGGCCGTCCGCCTCGCCAAGGCGATGGAGGTCGACTCCCTCACCGAGCTGCACATCGTCAACGGGCTGCACCCGACCTTGCCGTGGCGCTACTACCCGCGCTCGCTGCGGGAGCTGAAGGCGGCCCTGCCGAACGTCTCGCTGAAGGCCTTCACCGCCACCGAGATCCACTGGTTCGAGAAGATCAGCGGCCTGCCGGCCGACGAGATCCTGGACGAGCTGATCGACGCCGGCCTGGAGTCGCTGACCGGCGGCGGCGCGGAGATCTTCGACTGGGAGGTCCGCCAGCACATCGTCGACCACGACACCCACTGGGAGGACTGGTCGCGGATCCACCGCCTCGCGCACAGCAAGGGCCTCAAGACGCCCTCCACCATGCTGTACGGCCACATCGAGGAGCCCCGCCACCGGGTCGACCACGTGCTGCGGCTGCGTGAGCTGCAGGACGAGACCGGCGGTTTCCAGGTCTTCATCCCGCTGCGCTACCAGCACGACTTCCACGACTCCAAGGACGGCGTCGTGCGCAACAAGCTGATGGCGCGCACCGAGATGGCCACCGGCGCCGAGGCGCTGAAGACCTTCGCCGTCTCCCGGCTGCTGTTCGACAACGTGCCGCACGTCAAGGTCTTCTGGGTGATGCACGGCGTCACCACCGCGCAGCTGGCGCTCAGCCACGGCGCGGACGACATGGACGGCTCGGTCGTCGAGTACAAGATCACCCACGACGCGGACAACTTCGGCACGCCGAACAAGCTCGGCCGCGACGACCTGCTCGGGCTGATCCGGGACGCCGGGTTCCGCCCGGTGGAGCGCAACACCCGCTACGAGGTCATCCGGGAGTACGACGGCCCGGACCTGACGCGCCGGGAGACCCCGCAGGCGATGCGCCTCTGACCGGTCCCCGACCGGCTTCCACCGCCTCCCGGGCCGCCCGTCGGCCCGGGAGGCGGTGTTCTTCACCGGGTCCGCACAGGCCCCCGGGTTTCCCAACCGGGTCCGGGTTTGGCAGGATCAGCGCCATGTCCGGTTCCCATCGCGCCACCGCGTACCCGTCGTACGAGCCGATGCACGAGCCGGTGTACGAGGTGCCGCAGCAGTCCTACGGGGTCTACGAGCAGCAGCCCCACCAGGGCTGGGACGCTCCCGCGCAGGCCGTGGCCGACCCGAACCAGCCGTTCCACGACGGCTGGAACGGCTACCCGCGGCAGGACCACTGGAACCACCAGGCCCACCAGGCCCATCAGGACCACCCGGACCACCAGGCGGTCTACGTCCCGCAGGCCACCGCCGCCGAGGGCTACGACGCCTACGACCGGCCGTTCCAGCCCCAGCCCGCCGAGCCGGCGGCGCCGCTCGCCGCCGTACCGGTCCGGCCCCGGGGCCAGGCACCCGCGGCCGACCCGGCCGCCGCCGCGGCCGGTCCCCGGGCGGCCGCCCGCGGCCACCGCCGCAAGCCCAAGAAGAAGCGCGGGGGCAAGGCCGTGACCGCCGGCACCGCGCTGCTGCTCGCGGCCGCCGCGGGCTGGTACACCGTCGGCCAGGACTCCGGCCACCCGGGCGTGACCGCCGCCGACGGCCCCGGTCCGGAGGGCGTCTCCGCCCCGGACCAGCCCTCCCCGGCCGCCGCCGCGCCGGCCGCCCAGGCCGCGAGCGACCGGCACACCGGGGCCCCCGCCGCCGACCGCAGCGAGTCCCGCCCGGACGGCTCGGTGGCCGCGATACCCGGTCTGGGGGCCGCCTTCACCGCGCGGATACCCGCCGAGACCACCCAGGTCGTGCTCGCCTCCGGTCAGGACAAGGACGCCAACCGGACCGCCGTCACGCTCTGGACCCGCACCGCCGAGGGCCGCTGGCTGGCCGGCGAGACCTGGCAGGGGCACAACGCCAACAAGGGCTGGACCACCGACCACAACGAGGGCGACCTGCGCAGCCCGATCGGAGTCTTCTCGCTCACCGACGCGGGCGGCCGCAACGCCGACCCCGGCAGCCGCCTCCCGTACGACAAGGACGCCAACTTCGTGGTCTCCGGGAAGGGCTTCGCGGGCGAGTCGCTGGCCGGCTCCTTCGACTACGTGATCGCGATCAACTACAACCGGGTGCCCGGCAACTCACCGCTCGACCCGCGGCGCCCCAGCGGCTCCTCCAAGGGCGGCGGCATCTGGATCCACGTCGACCACGGCGGCCCGACGCACGGCTGCGTCTCGGTGCCCGAGGACAAGATGGCCCAGCTGATCCGCACCCTCGATCCGGCGGCCCATCCGGTGATCGTGATGGGTGACTCGGCCTCACTGGCCGCCTGAACCGGCCGTCCGGGCCGCCGCCACTCCCCAGGCGCCGCAACGGCCCTTGTCGGCCTCCTACAGCTTCCGGGGGCGGATCCTGTAGCCGGTCGCGCCCCGCTGACCAGCGGGTAACCCGGTTGAGTGGCTGTATGAGCGGTTCGCGCATTGTGGCACTCGGCCACTACCAGCCCCCCAAGGTCCTCACCAACGACGACCTGGCGGTGCTGGTCGACACCGACGACGAGTGGATCCGCAGCCGGGTGGGGATCCGGACCCGCCACATCGCCGAGGGTGAGACCCTGGTCGACCTGGCCACCGAGGCGGCCCAGAAGGCGCTGGCCAACAGCGGCCGCTCGGCCGCCGAGATCGACCTGGTCGTGGTCGCCACCTGTACCGCGGTCGAGCGCAGCCCCAACACGGCCGCCGCCGTCGCCGCCCGCCTCGGCGTGCGCGCGCCCGCCGCCTACGACATCAACACGGTCTGCTCGGGCTTCTCCTACGCGCTGGCCACGGCCGACCACGCGATCCGGGCCGGTGCGGCCACCCGCGCGCTGGTGATTGGCGCCGAGCGGATGTCGGACACCCTCGACTGGACCGACCGGACCACCTGCGTGATCTTCGGGGACGGTGCCGGCGCGGCGGTGGTGGAGGCCCAGGAGGAGGGCGCCGAGCCGGGCATCGGCCCGGTGGTCTGGGGCTCGGAGCCGGAGAAGAGCGACGCCGTGGTGATCACCGGCTGGGATCCGGTGATCAGCCAGCAGGGCCAGTCGGTGTTCCGCTGGGCCACCACCCAGATCGCCCCGCTGGCCCGGAAGACCTGCGAGAAGGCCGGCATCGACCCGTCCGAGCTCAAGGGCTTCGTGCCGCACCAGGCGAACCTGCGGATCATCGACGCGATCGCCGCCAAGCTGGGCGCGCCCGACGCGGTGGTCGCCCGGGACGTCGTGGTCTCCGGCAACACCTCGGCCGCGTCCATTCCGCTGGCCTTCTCCAAGATGGTCGAACGCGGCGAGCTGTCGCCCGGCGACCCGGTGCTGCTGTTCGGCTTCGGCGGCGGCCTGGCGTACGCCGGTCAGGTCGTCCGCTGCCCCTAGCGGCCCCCGGAGCACCCAGGGCACCCCAGGGCGCCCGCCACGGCCCCTTCCTGGCCCCGGGCGTCCCCGGGAGGCCCGGAAGCCCCCTCCCACACGCACATGCCGGTGGGCGGGCACCCTGCACGGG